>NZ_JBBODA010000018.1:0-138666 GCF_038002705.1 Paenibacillus sp. FSL H7-0716 | reverse complement strand
TTGCTCATTTTGAAACTGACGATTCATTAAATGAATCTTTTTTTAAAAAATCAACGTGTTCCATTTGTTCAGTTTTCAAAGAACTTGCTCCTAGCATTTCGACATTCAATGTCTCTTGCACAGGAATTAGAGTATATCATGTTTGCTTCTATCTTGTCAACTTATTTTTTCATCGCTTGTGTTTCGTATGTGCGATGCGTCGTAAGCACAAGAGATAATATACCATGCTGTCATTGAGTTTGCAAGCTTTTTTTGAAATAAAAAAATCATTCGTATAAATAACTTCGATACAACACAAATTGATACCATTCATCCATTATTTGTGGCTAAATAGAATTTATCGTATTCGCCAATCTTACCTTCTAACTATCCGTACAGAGAGGAGTCAAAATGAAGACCAAACCTACAGACGCTGCGTCCACAGTAGACAGCAAGGACAAGGAGCAGCGTAATCTGCAGCAGGCAACGATTTATAAAATTTTGTTAGCTGTCAGTTTTGTTCATTTATTCAATGATTCTATACAGGCAGTCATTCCAGCAATCTTCCCTATTCTCAAAGATAATCTACTGCTCTCTTTCGCCCAGATTGGATGGATCTCATTCGCTTTAAATATGACCTCATCAGTAATCCAACCCGTCATTGGATATGCTGCAGACCGTAAACCCCGTCCTATATTATTACCGCTGGGTATGTGCAGCACATTTTTAGGTGTACTTCTATTGGCTTATGCCAATAGCTATTTTCTGGTCTTATTCTCGGTTATCCTGATCGGATTCGGATCAGCGACCTTCCATCCAGAAGGAATGCGCGTTGCTCATATGGCCGCAGGTCAGCGAAAGGGATTGTCACAATCTATTTTTCAAGTGGGCGGCAATGCTGGACAGTCCCTTGGTCCAATGCTTACGAAATGGGTATTCATCCCCTTTGGCCAGATTGGTGCCCTAGGCTTCACGATCGTCGCGGCTGCCGGGATTGCTGTTCAGACCTATGTCGCTCGCTGGTATAGAGAAATGCTAGATGCCGGTTATACCTTTCATAAAAAATCAACAGCACGGGCAATCGACCCCGACCGCCGAAAAAGCATACGAACAGCAACGATTATTCTTGTATTCCTAGTCTTTGTTAGGTCTTGGTATGGCGCTTCTATTGGCAGCTACTACGCCTTCTATCTAATGGACAAATATCAAATGACACTGGATAAAGCCCAAATCTATATTTTTATGTATTTGGCTGCTGGTGCAGTGGGTACATTTTTTGGGGGTCCGCTGGCTGACCGTTTTGGACGGCGTAATCTCATCTTACTGTCAATGGTCGGAACCGTTCCCTTTGCGCTTGCTCTACCCTTCGTAGGTCCATTATGGGCGGCTGTATTGCTGCTGATTGGCGGTTTCATCCTTCTGTCCAGCTTCTCTGTTACCGTCATTTATGCTCAAATGCTATATCCGGGCAACATTGGCACAGTTTCAGGTCTGATCACGGGACTTGCTTTTGGACTTGGCGGGATCGGCTCATTAGTCCTCGGCAACCTCATTGATAGTATCGGGATTGCTAAAGTGTTCATCGCTTGCGGCTTCCTCCCGCTGCTTGGGTTTCTTGCCTTGCTGCTTCCTAAAGATGAGAAATTAGAAGAATGGGCGGCGCAATAACTTCTCAATGATCACTTAAGGCTTTACTCATTACTGTAGAAAATAGAGCGGCAGCCTTCCCGCTGCCTTCAGTCATATAATTATCCTGATTCGTACGATCAAAACCCATCCATACCGCAGCTGTCCACTCCGGAGTAAAGCCTACAAACCAAAGATCCCGATTGGCTTTCTTGCTCACGCCAGTCAAGTCCAATTGGGTCGTACCGGTCTTTCCCGCTACTGGTCTGTTCATCTGCGCTTTTTTCCCTGTTCCTTCATTAACAACATTGCGTAACATAGCCGTCATCGCTTCTGCGGTACGCGGCGAGATTACCTGACGTGATTCAGAGGGATGACTATACAAGACCTTCCCTTTTGAATCCGTTATGGAGCGCACCATATGAGCCGCATTAAATTTGCCTCCACTAGCAAAGACACTGTAGGCCTGGGCCATTTTTAGTGGAGAAACCCCGTTATGAAGCCCCCCCAAAGCTATAGATAAATGATTGTCCTCCTCCGTCAGTACAATTCCTAATTTGGCGGCAAATTGCCGCGCAGAAGAGATTCCAACCTGCTTCAATAGCCATACGGCTGGTGCATTGATGGATTTTTGCAAAGCTGTGTTCATTGTGACCTGACCTTGGTATATACCGTTCAAGTTCTCAGGCTTATAGCTGCCATAAGCAACTTTACGGTCGGACAGCATACTATTCGGGTTAAATTTCCCGCTCTCGAGTGCAGGTCCATAATCAATGATCGGCTTAAAGCTGGAACCCGGCTGACGTGCATCAATAATAGCTCTGTTCAAATTGCCCTCGTTTTGATCTCGCCCACCAATCAATGCCACTACTTCTCCTGTACGATGATCCATTATGGTCATAGCTGCTTCTACCTGCTGATCTTTTCCGTCAGGTGGAAATGAAGCCTCTTTGAGAACGGCCTGCTCAAGTGCCTGCTGTGCTTTGATGTTCAAACCTGTAACTATAGTGTAGCCGCCTGTACGAAGCTCCTCTACAGATTCCCCTGTGATCTGAGCCGCTTCCTTAAGGGCGGCATCCACATAATACACTCCGGCAACCCCATTTTCGACCGCAGCTGGAGGCTGATATTGTTTATTCATAGCTTCCTGCATTTGCTCATACGTGATTAGTCGCTGATTGAACATCATCTTTAGCACTAGATTTCTTCTCGTTTTGGATAATGCACTATTGTCTACTGGGTTATAAATAGAGGGGCCTTTAGGGATCCCCGCCAGAGTAGCTATTTGCCAGATCTCCAATTTTTTCAGATCAGACACGCCGAAGTAACGCTTCGCTGCTGCTTTTACTCCATATTGTCCCCGCCCCATATAAATCTGATTGAGGTACAGTTGCAAAATCTCACGTTTCGTCAGTCGCTGCTCCAAGGCAAAAGCAATAGAGGTTTCATTTAACTTGCGCAGCATATTCTTATCTCTGTTCAAATAAAGATTGCGAGCAAGCTGTTGAGTAATACTGCTGCCACCTTCTGATAAACTCATGTCCAAGATATTTTTTAAGAAAGCGCGTGATATCCCTTTATAATCGACCCCTTGATGGCTATAAAAACGGCGGTCTTCTACTGTTAAAAAAGTATCTATTAATAAAGCCGGCATCTCCTCAAGCTCTGCTGTAAGCCTATAACCCGAGCTCGGTAGCGGAGTCATTCGTATAACTGTTCCATCTGAAGCTGTGATGAGGCTTGATTCTGGCAATTGCAGCCTATCCTCATGCCGGTTAAGTACGATCCCCCCATACTGGTATACATAGAACATAATCAAAAGCGCCAATACCGTACTAATAACACTCACATCAAATAATAGGTACCCTACTCGCAATATCCGGGTGCGTGAATTCCATCTGCTCATGATTCGATAATCAGGTTCTCCAGGAACCGCTCCATACTGCGCACTTCATCATTCGCTGCTGCAAGAAGTGTATGTGCTTCCGCCTCATTCTCTTCAACCTCACGGAGGGTGCGAAGGATCGCCCTAGTCCTTATTAATAAAGCTACTGCTGGTGTGTCCTCTATCCGCTTTGAGCTTGCATCTCTATTTGGAACTTCTATTCTTTGCATTCGATTGAGGTTAGCAGCAATTTCACCTATTTCTCCTCCAGAAAGAACCTTGATGTTCTGAGCGACTCCTTTGTCTGCCAGCTCCGAGGTTCCCACCACTAACGAGCGCAAATCATCAGCTATTTTCTGTGAACGAAGAACATACAGCCCACCGAAGACTAGAATAAATAGAAGGATGGCACTAGGGGTTTGACCCATATGATTAATAACCCAATGAATAAGCCGGACAAAAAAGGCTCCTGATTGACCCGAATAATGAGAATACAGCAAAGCGACAGCCCGCTGGACAACAAAAAGAAAGGCAGCACTCAAAAGAGCGCAACCCATAAAAATATATAAATAGCTAATACGAACCGTCCGAAGTTTTGGCATGGTAGTTCCCTCCTTGTGCCACAAGGATAACTTCCAAATCTTAAGAACCCGCCAGAGTTTTCTTAAGATTCTATGAAGAATGGGAAACGGGTAATAAAATCCGTGCGAAGAGATGTACTTTCTACATAAATAACGCCATTGTGGCGTTCGATGATACTTTTGGCAATCGCAAGTCCAAGCCCTGAGCCGCCTGTATGCTGTGAACGCGACTTTTCTGCCCGATAGAATCGTTCAAAAATAAAAGGGATATCACTTTCCTCAATCCTGTCTCCAAAGTTGCTAATCCGGACCACAGCATCATTTTCCTTTTTACTGAAACCTATCTCCAATTTCCCGCCGCTTCTGCCGTAACGGATCGCGTTAGTAATCAAATTTTCATAAGCACGTACTAATTCTTTAGGCGAAGCCTCTATCCATAAATCATCAGCAACGTCCTCGATTTCATAGATCATATCCGCCTTTGTTAGTTCAGGAACTGACTCCTCCGCCAGCTGCCGTATGAAGGCCTTCAAATCCAATCTCTGCATAACCAAAGGGTACTCTCCACTATTTACACGTGTGTATTCAAAAAGATCATCGATCAGTTTACGCAGCACCAGGGATTTGTTGTAGGCTATATCCACGTAATACCGGATTTCCGCTTCTTCCTGACATCGATCTTGTTCGATGTACTCCAGAAAACCCAAGACAGAGGTAAGCGGGGTGCGCAAATCATGGGAAACACCTGTGATCAAGTCATTTTTTGCATTTACAGCTTTACGTTCCTCCTCTATGGAGTGCTGCAAACGCTCAGCCATTTCATTAATATTCTCAGCCAGCACACCCAGCTCATCCGTGGTTCTGACTTCAATTCTATGGGACATCCCGGAGCTTGTAATTTCTCGAATCCCTTTTGTGATCTCTTCCAGATACAGCACAACTTTACGAGTGTAGATAAAAAAGAATAATAAAAAGCTGATAATACCCGCTGCTGTCATTAGTGGCATAGAGCCAATATGATTAATAATCCAGCGCAGTATGCGTGAATAGGGAGCCGCCTCTGAAGCCGGATTTAGATAGATCATAAAGTTGACGAGTTGGTACCCTGCCATAAGCAGCAAAGCGCCTGAAAGCACACTCAGCAAAAAAGCGAACATAAACTTCCAGCGGATCGTCGTTATATATTTAGAATTCAAGAAGCCTCACCTAATCCTTTCAGGAAGGTCCGTCTAATTTATAGCCAACTCCCCAGACGGTTTGTATATAACGTGGGCGTTTCGAATCGATTTCGATTTTGTCTCGGAGATTACGAATATGTACCATCACTGTGTTACCGCCATCTAGAAAAGGTTCATTCCATACCTTATTGTAAATTTGCTCCAAGCTAAGCACTTGACCTTGGTGTCTCGCCAAAAGCTCTAGAATAGAGAATTCCCGCGGAGTCAGTTTAATCTTCTGCTGATCTACATACACCTCATGCTTAGACGTATCTATAGTCAGATCCTCAAAGCTTAGTTTGCTGTCGTTTCCCAACGTATTACTATCCTTATTAAATCCGTGATAACGGCGCAGCTGTGATTTTACTCGTGCCACAATCTCCAAGGGATTAAACGGCTTGCCCACGTAGTCATCTGCCCCGAGGCTCAGGCCGGAGATTTTGTCCATATCTGTATTTTTGGCTGATAGTATGATAATTGGCATTTTCCGCTCTTCACGGATTTTCATACATGCAGCTAGCCCGTCCATTTTAGGCATCATGACATCAAGAATAATTAGATCAACTTCCTCTTTCTGCAGACATTCCAGCGCTTCCATTCCATCATAAGCCTTTAGCAGTCTATAGCCTTCATTACAGAGATAAATCGTTAACAGTTCTACAATTTCCTTCTCATCATCTACTAACAATATCGTTTCTCTCTTCACAGGAAGGGTTTCCTTTCAAATATAGTGATAAATATCTATAGCCTATATATTAGCAGATCATCCGAATTTTTTTCTAAAAAAGAAACGTTTAGTTGTAATCCACGCAAAAAAGGTCCCTGCTCCTCTCGTACTTAAACGAAATGGAACCGGGAACCTTTTGGAATCGAATATAGTTTGTTACTTACATATCCAACAAGCGAATTAGCTCATCTTCATCCTCAATGACCTGAATGCCTAACTGCTGCGCTTTAGCCAGCTTACTGCCAGCTTTTTCACCAGCGATAACTAAATCCGTCTTCTTCGACACACTTCCGGACACCTTTGCTCCGAGTGCTTCCAGACGTTCAGCTGCTTCATCTCGGGTAAGCTTTTGCAAGGAACCGGTCAATACGACCGTTTTGCCACTAAAGAAGGAATCGGTATTAACAGGACGTGGTGCCTCAGGAGCCTTCGCTTCCACACCCAACGCCCGCAAGCGGGAAACATTAGCTACTACAACTGGATCTGCGAAGAAGCTGACAATGCTCTCGGCGACAATCCCACCAATGTCTGGTAACTCAGCGAGCTCCTCGGCTTTGGCCTGCATCACAGCATCCAGATCGCGGAAATGATCAGCCAACATCTTCGTCGTTGCTTTACCTGTGTTAGGGATCCCTAACGCAAAGAGAAATGAAGCAAGATCTCTACCTTTGCTATCTTCTAAAGCTTGCAGCAAATTCTGTGCTTTTTTCTCACCAAAACGGTTCAGCTGTACGAGCTGCTCAAAGTTCAGTTCATACAGATCCGCAGAGTCATGTACATTAAGCTCATCATAGAGCTGACCCGCCGTCTTCTCACTGAATGTCTCAATATCCATCGCATCACGCGAAGCAAAGTGGGTGATCCGACTGATAATCTGCGGCCTGCAATTCAGTTTATTGTTACAGAAAAGATGTGCTCCGCGCATTTCTAACGGATATCCACAAGCTGGACAATCCTCAGGGAAAATAATCTCTCCACCGTCATTCTCCTCTGTTACCTTGCCGAGAATTTCTGGGATAACATCATTGGAACGGCGAATAAAGACCCGCGAACCTAGGGCAAATTTCAAGTTTTTGCGCTCAATATCACCCACATTATTCAGGGTGCAGTTCTGAACGGTAACTCCAGCAAGCTCTACAGCCTCAACCCGAGCCAGCGGAGTCACTTTACCTGTACGACCTACATTCCAGCTAACAGACTCCAGCACGGTCGTCGTTTCTTCGGCTTCAAATTTATAAGCTACTGCCCAACGCGGGAACTTGTCAGTATATCCAAGCACCTCACGGATTCTGAAATCCGTGACCTTAATTACAGCCCCATCAATGAGGTAATCGAGACTCGAACGACTCTCCTCGATTCCAGCGAGCTGCTCAGTTACATCATCAAAATCATTACAGTAGGTCAGGTATGGGTTCACTTTAAATTTGTTATTCCGCAGAAAATCCATCATTTCCTGATGGTCAGCGAACTCCGCACCTTCTGCAAAGCCTACATTATAGAAAAAAGCGTTCAAACGGCGGTCCGCAGTAGTCTTCGGATTAAGATTACGCAGTGCACCTGCTGCTGCATTACGCGCATTCTTCAGCGGCTCTGCAGCCCTTGTATTATAATCCGCCAGCACAGACAGATTCATAATCCCTTCACCCTGAACCTCAATGACCCCATCCTTGAAGGGAATCGTCAATGGAACGGATTTGATGGTCTTCACCTGTGCAAGTATTCCTTCGCCAACTACACCATTGCCACGCGTTGATGCCTGTTCGAGAACACCATTACGATAGGTTAAATTCAGCGTTAAGCCATCGAACTTCAGTTCTACTGCATAACAAGGATCAGGAAGAGGGTTGTCTGGATTCTTAAGATTGTATTCATTCACTAACCGGAGCACCCGGGTATTCCAGCTGCGCAGCTGTTCAATATTCTGTGCTTTATCCAGACTCCAAAGCGGTGCCAGATGCCGATGCGGCGTGAAGCCCTTAAGCAGCTCTCCACCTACACGTTGTGTAGGCGAATCCGGTAGTACGAAGCCACTCTCAGCCTCCAGTGCTACAAGCTTGTCGTATAAAACATCGTATTCCTTATCGCTGACTAGCGGTGCATCCAGCGTGTAGTAGTGGTAATTATAATTATTTAATTCCGCAACAAGCTCTTCCATCACATGCATAGCATCCATGCAGGTACATCCCTCCGTCAATAAGTTTCCTAAAGTTAGCGTGGTCTAAATATCCGTTCGTTAATCGTTGTTTGCTATTATTCCACTTTGGTTATCGGCGCAAACCCCGCAAGCAGACGTTTCACACCCACGGGTGCCGGAAAAGCAATCTGCAGCTCCGTGTCATTCCCGCTGCCTTTAACAGATACAACGGTGCCCGTGCCCCATTTGCCGTGGGAGACCTTGTCACCCGCTTTGTAATCGCCAGCTGCAGCAGCCCCTGCTCCGGTAGCACGTGCGCCTCCGGAGGTCACGGTCACGCTGCTCTTGCTTGCCGCCGCTGACGCCGTGCTTCCGCCGCCTGCCGGCGTAGCTCCGGCGGCTCCGCCACGGCCGCCAAAGTTCCCACGGCCGCCGCTGCCGAAGCCGCGTCCGCCGTAAGCACCGCCTGCCTCCGCGCCTCCGCGCTGGAAGCGGTCTTGAGTCTTAACGGTATCTTCCTTCAGTTCCTCCGGAATCTCCTCTAAGAAGCGGGACGGTTGGTTCGCCGTCGTCCGCCCAAAGAGCGTACGCATCCGCGCACAAGAGAGAAACAGTTGTTTCTCCGCGCGGGTGATCCCCACATACGCAAGCCGGCGTTCCTCTTCCAGCTCGTCGTTGTCCTGGAAGGCACGGCTGTGTGGGAACACGCCTTCTTCCATTCCGACGATAAATACCGTCGGGAACTCCAGACCTTTGGCGCTGTGCATCGTCATTAACACAACCGCATCACTACGATCCTCTTCATCATCGTTCACACTATCGATATCTGCGATAAGTGCAAGATCCGTGAGGAAGGAGACCAGCGACTTGTCTTCATTGTTCTTTTCAAACTCCATCGTCACCGATAAGAACTCATCGATATTTTCTAGCCGCGAACGTGATTCGAGTGTGTTTTCATTTTGCAGCTCCAAACGGTACTGCGACATCTCCAGTATTTTTTCCGTCAATTCGGTTACAGACAAGAACTCCACCATACGGTGCAGAGCTTCAATCATATCGTAGAACTCTACTAGCATATTCCGCGTCCGTCCAGCAAAGCCCAAATCATCGACCGTTTGCAGTACTCGGAAAATAGAAACACCACGTTCACCAGCCGCAGCTGCCAGCTTGCCAACCGTTGTATCCCCTAATCCACGCTTAGGAACATTAATAATACGCGTCAGGCTGATATCATCATCAGGGTTAGACAGTAAACGTAGATACGCCAGCAGATCCTTGATTTCTTTACGATCATAGAACTTGATCCCGCCAACGATTTGATATGGAATATCTGATTTGATCAGAATTTCCTCTATTACCCGTGACTGAGCATTCGTCCGGTACAGAATCGCGTGATTCTGATAAGCTTGACCTTGTTTCACATTTTTGCTGATTTCTCCGGTTACAAAATACCCTTCGTCATGTTCGGAATCCGCCCGGTACACCTTAATCTTGGCGCCTTCCTCGGAATCGGTCCACAGCTTTTTCGGTTTACGGCCACTATTAAGCGCGATTACCCCATTGGCTGCATTCAGGATATTAGCGGTTGAACGGTAATTCTGTTCTAGCAGAATCGTCTTTGCTTCCGGATAATCCTCTTCAAAATTAAGAATGTTCGTAATATCCGCTCCACGCCAGCGATAGATCGACTGGTCACTATCCCCTACCACACAAATGCGGTGGTGGCTGTCTGCCAGCATGCGGCACAACATGTATTGTGCTCTGTTCGTATCCTGATACTCATCCACATGGATGTATTTGAACTTCTTTTGATAAAAATCCAGAACCTCGGGAACTTCCTTAAATAATTCGATAGTCTTCATAATTAAATCATCAAAATCAAGCGAGTTATTGCTTCTCAAGCGTCTTTGGTACATTTTATAAACCTTGGCCACTAAACCTTCGAAATAATCACCGACTTTTTGCTCATACTGCGCCGGAGTAATCAGTTCATTCTTAGATGCGCTAATTATGGCTTGTACAGCTTTCGGTTCGAATTTTTTCGTATCAATATTCAGTTCCTTCATGCAATTACGAATGACTGATAACTGGTCTGTAGAGTCCAGAATCGAGAAGTTGGAAGTAAATCCAATGCGCTCAATATCCTTCCGCAAGATCCGAACACACATGGAGTGAAAGGTGGATACCCAAATATCTCTTCCCTCAGGTCCAACGAGCTTAGATACACGTTCCTGCATTTCTCTCGCAGCTTTATTCGTAAATGTAATCGCCAAAATCGCCCAAGGCGGCGCCTTTCGATTGGCAATCAGCCAGGCAATTCTGTGAGTCAGCACTCTCGTCTTCCCACTGCCCGCACCAGCCATAATCAAAAGGGGTCCTTCAGTAGTCTCGACAGCCTGCCTTTGTGGAGGATTCAATCGGCTGACCGCGTCTTGTATGTTAATAAGTTGCATGTGTAACATGCTCCTTTCCAAAAATGAAATTACAAATCATAAGTAGTCCATAAGCTAACCGCTACTCGAACTGCTCTTGCACCGTCTTTTTAACAGCTAATACCGTACGAATTGCCTGCTCTACATCCCGATAAATAATATTGCCGACAACTACTGTATCACATAGAGCTGCTGCCTGCTCGGCCTCCGCCTCACAAGTAATGCCGCCTCCATAAAATAGTTGGGCTTGCTCCACCATCTCACGCACTATACGTACTGTCTCCATATCCCCAAATCTACCGCTATATTCAAGATAGACTATTGGCAGGGACATCAGCTTGTCCGCAACCTGGGCATACGCAGCCGCCTCTTCAGCATTAATGGTTGTCTCGGCCCCTGTAATCCGCGCAACAGAAGAATCACTGTTCAAAACGACGTAACCTTCCGTTAGCAGCTGATCCCATGGGATCATAAATCCATAACGCTCTATAGCTCGACGATGATGGCCTACAATCCAAGCTGGATCGGGTGTATTTAGCACCATAGGAATCATATAAAGATCAAATCCGGGTACAGCAGCTTCAAGTTCGGATACCTCGAGTGCACAGGGCAGCTCAAAACGTCTTACTCTTGATAAGAGATCTACTGTATTCTCATAGGTTACTCCTGTAGAGCCTCCTATCAATATGGCATCCGTGCCGGACAAGCAAACGGCCTCCAAATCCTCATCTGAAATCATACGATCCGGGTCCAACTTAAACACATGCCGCCAAGGTTTGATCATTTGCTGTACTGATTTCATGGGAATCATCCTTAATTGTCATTTGGGCAAGACAAAACACTCCTGCCGCCGCAAAAGATATAGATCTAGTCTATGCCAGCACAGGAGGTGTGTCAATTTAAAGCGAACAAAAATACGAACATTTTTTCGCATATAAATTTGGGGTCCCCGCAAAGTATCAGAATACGCATCTGAGAAAAACACCACTTTGCGGGGATATATTAGTGGTAATGAGTGGAGAAAGATTTCAGCGTATACCTTTGAGGTCATTCAAATCATTTTCAGGCACAAAATCACTATAAAATCCGTCTACACCCATACGAGATAGCTCTCTAATCTCATCCTCTTCATCCACTGTATGAACGTATACACGAGCTCCGATATTTTTTAACTGTTTGACAAAACTCTTGGTGGCCCGGCTAACTGGCATCGTAATATCCACACCTGTTTTTTTAACAAACTCAATAACTTGTTCATCCGTATCCTTAGATTGGTACAAGGTGTAAAGCACTTCTGGAAAAGAATACACCTTATTGATCTCATCAAGCATCGGCTGATTGTAGATCTGTGGAACTATCCGCTCCAACAACGCTGGATCCCGACGCTGCGCCGCTTCAGTCAGCAATGTAAATTGCTTCTCTATAAGTTCCGGTTGGATTTCTTTGGTATCCGTAACGATATAAGCATCTGGATAATTCTGCATTAGATCAATCACCTTCTCAATATCAAGCGGAGAGTATATATTCAGGATAGGGCTGTCCATAAATTCCTCGTAATCTAGTGCCACACCCTGTTTATTAGCAGGGAGAACCTCCAACTGACCTAAAAGCTTGCTCATATTGCCTGTCCATTCATGCCGAGCAACCAACTGATCATCTTTCGATAACAAAAAATCAACTTCAAATACGCGAGTGCCCCGTTCATAGTTAGCGACAAAGGCCTCCCAAGCATTGGTATACGTATAGCCGTTAATTCCCCCCATGGCATGTGCAACGATTCTGTGCGCTTCAAAACCACTCGCGGGTTGCTCTTCCTCTTTGTTCAACGTTATTACAAGAATCATTATTAGTGCGACAATCATTACTACGGTTGCAATAATCTTTTTCTTATTCATAGTTGTGAGTTTCCTTTGCAAAGTTTAGATTAGAAAGTTAATACCCCGCTCTGCCAGTGGCAAAACGGGGTATTATTAAAATTTCACAAATCTAAATAAGTGCAGGTCTCAATATGCGTTTTTGTTAACGAAGCCGTTGCGAATCGTTTTGAAAATAATTCGAATGTCGAACAGTAAGGACCAGTTCTCGATATAGAAAATATCGTGCTTAATCCGTTCCTCAATTGAAGTGTCCCCGCGCAGCCCATTGCTCTGTGCCCAGCCCGTAATTCCTGGACGCACATGGTGCTTCACCATATACTTCGGAATTTCATCACGGAATTGTTCTACATAAAATGGTCGTTCTGGCCGTGGGCCAACTACACTCATATGACCGAGTAATACATTAAAAAATTGCGGAAGCTCATCCAGACTTGTCTTACGGATAAAGGTTCCAAATCGAGTTCTACGAGGATCTTCCCGCGTACTCCAACCTGTATCTTCTTCCCCGTCCTGCTGCATCTTCATTGAACGAAACTTATACATCATAAAATTACGCCGATTAAGTCCCACCCGTTCCTGCCGGAATATAATCGGTCCCGGTGAGGTAAGACGTACGCCGAGAGCTACGATCAGCATCACGGGAGATATCATAATAATCGCGAATAGAGAGAACACGATATCAAACAAACGTTTTGCCATCTTATTCCCCGTCATATCCAGTGGAATATCACGAACATTAATCATTGGCATACCTGCAAAGTTATCAAAGTAAGGACGCGCCGGTAAATAATCAAAGAAATCCGGAATAATCAATGTGCGTACCCCTGCTTTTTCACAGGCCGCAATAATCGAAGGATATTTAGAATGCGCATCGAGCGGCAAGGCTAGAATAACCTCATCCACAGGCAGCATCTCCAGCATTCCGGATAACTGATCGACCGTTCCCAAGATCGGTTTATACCGTTGCTCCTCAATCCCGTCCCAAGTATGGTAATCGTCTAAAAAGCCAATGGCTTCATAACCGAGCTCTGGATATTGCTCCAAATTGTTATAGAATCTTTTGCCGAGTGTACCTGCACCGATGATAAGTACGAACTGGCGGTTCAATCCTTTTTCCCGCAATGATTTAAGCATCTTCTTCAGCACATAACGGTAAAGCATAATGGAAAGAACATTAAACCCCATATAAATAGCCAGATATGTACGGGAGATGTCAATTTCTTTCACGAAGAACATTAGACCGAGCAGGATGAAAATACTCATGATATGCACTTGGAAAATCTTAATAAATTCATCGACAAAACGTTTCTTACGCTTAGGCAAATAAAGCGATAAAAGGATACCGATTAAGACAGCTACTGCACCATAAATCATACTCCAATAAGCGTAAGACTCTACAGGCAGCGTGTTATAGGATTCCATCCATCCGCTCTTGAACTTGATCCACCAAGCCGCTAGAAAGGACAGTTGGATGACAAGAAAGTCAGCAACCATATAGAGCTGTGTCAAAAATTTCTGATTCCGCCGAATCATAATCTCACCTCAGTATTCTTATCGTTACGAGCGCCTGTTTCCGTAGCAGAGTTAAGACTCTGTGCAGGTGATGGAACTGCTTTAGGAAAGATTAGGGCATTCTGCAAAAGGGACAGAGCAAATTTCACACCAACACCAGCATATACTGTTCCATTTATAATACTGTTGTACTTCCTACTATAATGCTTACGATGAAATAAAATCATTGCCCTATGAAATTCATAGACGATCTTGAACGGTCTACGTCTGGCACTGCCGCCCTTAAGATGTACGATGGAGGTCTTCGGATAATAATAAATCTCCCACCCAGCCTCTTTAATACGATAGCACCAATCTAAATCCTCACCGTACATAAAAAACTCTTCATCTAATCCGCCCACCTGATCAATCGTCTCCCGCCGCAGCAGCATAAACGCACCCACCAGACAATCTATCGGGTAATCAAGATCAGGGTCCAGATAACCTAACTGGTAACCGTTAAACTTCGGTCGATCCGGAAACAACTTACTGAAACCAAAAGCATAATAAAAGGAAGCTAAAGGTGTAGGAAATCCTCGCTTACACGCTTTATCCAGCGACCCATCTGGCAAAATAATCTTACATCCTGACGCCCCAACATCGGAACGACCATCCATAAAAGAGATCATCATCTCCAGCGTGTCCCTGCGCACCACCGTATCTGAATTGAGCAAAAGTACATACCGTCCGGATGAAGCTTCCATCCCCTGATTATTTGCACGGGCAAAACCGACATTGTCGTTATTTGCGATCAACATGACACTTGGAAACTCTCTACCAATCATCTCTACCGAATCATCATGGGAATTGTTGTCTATCAAAATAATCTCATAGGAATAGTTCGTTTCTGAGTCATATACCGACCTGATACAGTCCATCGTCAGGCGACACGTGTTGTAATTGACAATAAGTATGCTTACATCTACATTCACTGCGTAACGCTCCTGACAAATATAGTAATCTACCGACAATTATTATAACATAAAACCTCCCTGAGAGGAGGTGACCTTTCAGGGAGGTTTTACCAGATGTTGTTTGATTCACGTGTTCTTTCGCTCTTTTACGATGGTCTGTATATATTTTCGTTTCTTTTTTAACGCTGGGAGCTGAGTGAAAAAGGATTTCCACGCTACGATTAACTTTGGCTCTCTCAGAAGCATATAACCATGAGCGGCAATTTCATAGGGAAGAGATATCAAGATTGTTTTCAGCATAGTTCGAGCCGATTCATTCTTGTAGATCATTTTGTAGCGATTAATGTAAGATATTCGCCGGATGAACATTGGTTTGGTACTGCGGCCAGACGTTTTCCACCCACGTTCATGATACCCAATTGCCTCAGCATCATAATACCCTTGCCAGCCAAATAGCTGGGCTCTCCAAGCCACATCCACATCTTCCTTATATGCAAAAAAATCTGCATCAAAAAACTCCCCATCAACACTAACGTCTTCAATCATCCGCCGAGTATACATCGCCGCTGCCCCAGATACACCAAATACTGTCCCCGATTGTGTCCATAGTTCTGCTGGCTCCCCCGCACCGCGATCAAATGCACGACGTGTCTTGTTCATCCGAAGACCAGTGCTATCCACTAATTCGTGATCAGCCTTTAACAAAAGCTTTCCTGTGGCGCTACCGATTTGCGGGTTAGCCTCCATCCGTGCGATCAATCTGGAAATATAATCTGAGGCCAGCGTCAAATCTGGATTGTGGACAAGCACATAATCTGTTTCTGTAGCAGCTATAGCTTGGTTATGAGCTGGGGCGAAGCCTGTATTTTTTTGATTTTGGATAAGTAGCAGGCTCGTGGGCGCTTCCATGTTAGCTTGTGAATTGAACAGATCTAAATCCTCTAATGAATTACTTGAAAAAGCCCCTTTATCGATCGCGTTAAAAAATGTGTTCACTTTTTCTGCACAATCGTCCGAAGACGCATTGTCTACAACAACAATTTTCTCAATAGGATAATCCTGTGCCATTACTGCCTCTAAGCAATCTTTAATGTCATCCGTACTGTTGTAGGTGACGATATGTACACTAACTGTTTTGTTATTCATGAGTATCCTCGACTTTGTAATTTCTAATTAACTACCTGCTTCCTTCTTATTATAACGAAAGAACACAAAAAACTCCCGCATCGTTATAAACGATTTGGGAGTTTCAATTGGTGTTATTCTATTCTTTTAGCTCTAAGAGGAAATCTCTCAAGCCTTCACGCCAAGGCCGAATGTCCTCAAAACCATTCGTACGTATAGACAGATGCTCCATCACCGAATTCCGAGGACGTGGTGCAGGTCTCGGAAACTGTTCCGTGGCACACGGTTCAAGCGTAGCAGTGAATTTGAAACCCAAAATATCCTCGGCCTCTAAAAAGATCGCCTGTGTAAATTCAAACCAGGTACAAGAGTCGCTATTTGACGCATGGTATACACCATACTTCTCAGTTTGAACAAGCTCAAGCAAGAATCGAGCTAAATCGACTGTATAAGTAGGCGAACCTTTTTGGTCATCGACAACTTGAAGCATTGGCTTTTCTTGACCAAGCTTTAGCATTGTTTTGACAAAGTTATTCCCGTATTTGCCGTACACCCATGATGTTCGTACGATGAAATACTTAGAGGAGAGGGATTGAACGAGTACCTCACCCGCACGTTTCGATTTGCCGTATATACTCTTAGGGTCTGTATTATCATATTCATGGTAAGGCTGTGCTCCCATACCATCAAACACATAATCCGTGCTAATATACACCAGCTTGGCTCCAGCTTTTTCAGAAGCTAGCGCTACATTTCGGCTTCCAGTAGCATTAATTAAATAAGCTGCATCAATATTACTTTCTGCCGCATCTACTGCCGTATGAGCAGCACAGTGAATAACCGCATCCGGTCCAAAACCGCCAATAACTTGGATGCACTGATCCAGATCAGTAATATCCATCTCCTGACGATCGCAAGCCAACACTTCGTGACCTTGATGCTGGAGCAGTAAAACTACGTCCTGACCTAGTTGTCCGGCCGCACCTGTAACAAGTACCTTCATAGCTATTTTACCCCCGTATCAAAATTACAATGAGTCACCTAATCGATCACCATATTGCTGTTCAGCATATTTTTGGTATTCCCCAGATTGAATACGGGTCCACCACTCGCGGTTATTGAGATACCATTGGATAGTTTCTTTAATACCTGTTTCAAACGTATGTTTCGGCTTCCATCCCAGTTCATTCATAATCTTAGTTGGATCAATCCCATAACGGCGATCATGACCAGGACGGTCTTGAACATAAGCAATCAAAGAATCAGGCTTGCCTAGTTCCTGCAATACCGTGTTTACAATATGCACATTCGTACGTTCATTATTACCACCAATGTTGTAGACTTCGCCGTTCACACCCTTGTGAATAACCAGATCAATCGCGCTGCAATGATCCTCAACATACAACCAGTCGCGGATATTCATTCCATCGCCATAAACAGGCAACGCTTGATCAGCAAGTGCGCGGGAGATCATCAGCGGAATAAGCTTTTCCGGGAATTGGTACGGGCCATAATTGTTTGAGCAGCGGGTAATATTCACTGGCAGTCCAAACGTTTCGTGATATGCACGTACTAGCAAGTCTCCGCCTGCTTTGCTTGCTGAATATGGACTGTTAGGAGCCAAAGGAGTTTCTTCGGTGAATAATCCAATCGCACCCAGTGATCCATATACCTCATCCGTAGATACTTGAACAAACTTAGTGATACTGTATTTTTTCGCCGCATCCAAAAGTACTTGTGTTCCAAGTACATTCGTCTTCACAAACACTTCCGGCTCTAAAATACTCCGATCCACATGCGACTCCGCCGCGAAATTGACAACGACATCCACACCCTGGCTAATCAGTTCATCCATCGCAGTAACATCTGTAATGTCGGCCTTCACGAAAGTGTAATTAGGATTATTCTCAATTGCTTTCAGATTCTCTAGATTACCTGCATACGTCAATGCATCCACGTTGACGATCTGGTAATCAGGATGTTGTTGCAGCATGTATAATACAAAGTTGCTGCCGATAAATCCGGCTCCGCCAGTAACTAGCAGTTTCATTTATAGCCCACCTTTTGTTCTTTGAGATTATATTCAAGTTCTTGCTTACCACTGTTAATCAAAGTTTATTTCCGCATCTTTCAGTAATGGATGACGTTGATCCTTATCCGACAATATCGGACTAGAAGTCGGCCAATCAATACCTAAGGTTGGGTCATTCCATAATATGCCACGATCATTTTCAGGGGAATAATATTCGTCCACCTTATATAATACTTGGGTGTTAGGCACTAACGTACAAAAACCATGCGCGAAGCCTTTAGGCACCAGTAGCTGACGCTTATTATATTCGCTAAGAATTACTCCCACCCATTGCCCAAATGTTGGAGAAGTACGACGGATATCGACGATAACATCATAAATAGCACCGGATAAGACGCGAATTAATTTAGTTTGAGCTTTAGGGTTTAACTGGTAATGTAAGCCACGCAACACCCCAACCTCTGCAGAAAGAGATTGGTTATCTTGAATAAATTGATAGTTAACTCCGAGTTTATGCATTATTTCTTCGTTATAGCTTTCCATAAAAAAACCCCGGTTGTCGCCATGGACCACAGGTTCTAGTATACTAGCGCCTTGTAGTTGTAGAGGTGTAACTTTCATATTGCAAAACTCCTTCACATCTAAAGTTTCAGTTTTCCGAATTCTTCACCAAAGAGAAGGTCTTGAGCCAAGTTATGTGCTTTAGCTAATGAGGCATGTGTACCTGCATCCGTCCACCATCCCTGTAGAACATCAAATGTCAATTCTCCACGGTTGATATATGCATTGTTAACGTCTGTAATCTCTAATTCTCCACGTGCAGAAGGAGTAATCGTTTTGATAATATTAAACACTTCACTATCGAACATATAAATTCCTGTTACTGCATAGGTTGATTTAGGCATAGCTGGTTTCTCTTCAATAGAAACAATTTGATTTCCATTTAGTTCAGGTACACCAAAACGCTTAGGATCAGAAACTTCTTGTATTAAAATCTTCGCACCTGTCTTTTGCTCACGGAAATTGCGCACATACGGAGCAATATCATCAGCAAAAACATTATCGCCAAGAATAACAATCATTTGATCATCTCCGACAAATTGCTCCGCCAAGTCCAACGCCTGCGCAATTCCACCTGCTTCATCTTGTACTTTGTAAGTAAAGCAAACGCCCATTTCACGGCCACTACCTAATAGATTAACTACGTCGCCCATATGTTCTTTCCCCGTAACAATCAGTATGTCTGTTACATCCGCTTGCTTTAATTTATATACAGAATGAAAAATCATAGGGTATTTCCCTACAGGAAGAAGATGTTTATTTGTTACCTTTGTTAATGGATATAAGCGTGAGCCTGTACCACCTGCTAGGATTATGCCTTTCATTATATTTCCTCCATTCATTTACTTTTAATAATAAGCTTAGAAAGTGTGTAGGTAATTGGAATTGTCACTACAATAACTATTAAGGGTACGATTTGTTTCGATAAATTTAAATACTCTACTAAAACAAACAACATTAATAAATTAATTAAATACTGCACGAGATATACGACCGGAAATTTAAGAAACTTCCTGAATGTAACTTTTTCTTTAAATACAAAAATTGTATTTAAGTAATATGAAAGAAATATACCCGAGATATATGAGATTGTATAAGACATGGAATAACTCAGGACTTGAAGAAGGAGCAAATAAACCAAATATGTAAATAATGTATTTATTCCTCCACTAATGACAAATTTCAAAAATTGTTTATTCAAAAGTTTGGTCAACAACGTAGGATGGTCTTTCTCTACTTTCATCTAATATCCTCCAGAGATATTCACCTATAATCCCTAACATAATCATTATAATCCCTAATAAAAATGTAATTAGCGCTATAATTGTAGTCCATCCTTGTAACTCAATGAAACCAAAAACAGTACTAAATATAACAAAAACACCATATAAAAAACTCAAAAGAGCTGTAGCAAATCCAATGAATGACATGAAGCGAATAGGTGTGTATGAGAAACTTACAAATGAATCAACAAAAAGTTTTATTTTCTTAGAGAGTGTCCACCTAGATTTTCCTAGTTTTCTTTCTTGTCTTACATAAGGAATTTGTACTTGATCATGTCCAAGCCAATAAATAAGACTCATGACATTTGTATTCTTTTCTTGAATCTCTAACACTTCTTGTACAACCTGTTTATCAATTAATAAAAAATCAAATCCACCTTTTGGATATCCCTTTAATGCTAGTTTCTCTAATAAAAAATAATAGGTATTTGAAAACATCTTCTGAGAGAAAGATTCTTCTCGATCTGCTCTTGTTCCAAGTACAACTTTTTTTCCCATTCTCCAATGTTCTAACATTTCTTCAAACATTTCAGGAGGGTCTTGTAAATCAGCAGCTATAATACCAACACAATCACCAGTGGTATATTTTAAGCCCGCCTGTATAGCCGCCATCGAACCAAAGTTACGACTTAGTTTAATGACTTTAATACGGGGATCTTTTTCTTTAGCATCCATTAGTAAAGAAAATGAATTGTCTTTTGAACCATCATCTACAAATACAAACTCAAAATCACAATTCGGAATGATTTTCTCTAAGTTCTGTAATCGTGGGATAGTATGTGGAATGTTCAGCTCGTTATAATATATAGGTACAACAATCGATAATTTAATTCGGTTTATACTCATTTACAACCTCCACAATTCTTTTCACATCTTCCATATCCATCACAGGACTTATTGGAAGACTAAGAATTTCTGAATGGATTTTCTCAGAAATAGGGAAGGATAATTCATTCCATTCTTTATATGCTTCCTGTTTATGAGGTGGAATAGGGTAATGAATCATGGTCTGAATTCCATTAGTGTTCATATAATTAATAAAATGACTTCTTAATGGAGTTCTAACAACGAAGACATGCCACACATGTGATAACGGTCCTTCCTCAACATATGGTAATATTACATGTTCATTACAGATATTTTTCAAATAATAAGATGCTATATTTCTTCTACACATATTATCTTGATCCAAAAATTTCAATTTTTCACTTAGAATAGGTGCCTGAAATTCATCTAATCTACTATTATATCCTTTAAAGATATTTTCGTATTTCTTATGTGACCCATAATTTCTTAAAGCGCAAAGATCATTGTACAATTTCTCATCATTTGTCGTAATTGCTCCAGCATCCCCTAAGGCACCAAGATTCTTCCCCGGATAGAAACTAAATGCGGCGGCGTCTCCTAAATTCCCAACTCTTCGTTCAGCATACACAGCACCGTGTGCTTGAGCACAATCCTCTATTATCTTCAATCCATGTTTTTCTGCAATACTTTTAATTGGCTCCATATTGCATGCTTGACCATAAAGATGAACAACCAAAATCGCTTTTGTATTAGGAGTTATACTTTTTTCTATTTTGTCAGGGTCAATATTATACGTCAGCAAGTTAGGCTCTACTAGCACAGGTGTAGCTCCATTCGCAGATATAGATAATATAGATGCAATATAGGTATTCGAAGGCACAATAATTTCGTCTCCAGGACCAATATCATAAGCTCTAATTATTAATTCCAGAGCATCTAATCCATTAGCTACTCCCAGAGCATATTTGGTGCCACAATAATCAGCAAATTCCGATTCAAATGATTTAACTTCTTCACCCATTATATACCATCCAGAGTGTAGAACTTTGCGAACACTATTTAATATAGCTTCTTCATGACGCAGATTGATTTTCTTCAGATCGAGGAAAGGGATCATGTTTTGTTCACCTATTTCATTAATTTAGTGTTGCTCAACTATAACTTCATCTTCCAGTAAGTATTGTTTACTACAAGCAGAACATAACAATTCATTATTGAGTTTTTCTCCACAATTACAAATATATCCTTTGAATTTGGCTGGATTACCATACCATAACGTATTGTTTGGAATGTTTTTAGTCACTAAAGACCCTGCTCCAATCATAGCGTACCTACCAATTGTATTCCCTGCTATAATTGTTGCATTTGCACCTATTGAAACCCATTCCTCAAGCACAGTCTTCAAAAATTCAGTTGGGTACTGTTTGGAACGAGGTCTCAAATCATTAGTAAAAGTAACATTCGGACCAATAAAAACATTATCTTCTACTGTAACACCATCCCAAATATACACTCCTGATTTAACAGTAACATTATCCCCTAAGATTACATCATTTTCGATGAAAGTATGATCGTTAATATTACAGTTTGAACCAATCACCGCATTCGGTAAGATATGTGCAAACGCCCAAACTCGGGTGTTATGTCCAATTTTTTCCGATTCGACAATAGCCTGCGGATGTGTAAAGTAATGTTTCATTTCCCATACACCTCAATAAATTTGTCATAATCACGAATATAATCTGCCGAATCATATAAGTGGGAAGCGAGAACGAGTAATACGCAATCTGGAGAAAAATCATACATTTCATGCCAATCATTTGGTTCAAGTATAAGTATTTTAGTTGGTGAATCTAGAACCACGTCCGTCTTCCTTTTCGTGTTATCCAAATAAACTTTACAGCTCCCTGATACACTTATTAGAGCTTGTCTAGTTTTATAATGAGCGTGAAATCCTCGACGTATATCGGGTAAGGTTCCATAAATATAAAACACTCTCTTAATGTCAAACGGAATAGTATTTTGCCCTTCTATAACAGTTAGATATCCTCTTTCATCTCCAAGAGCACTGCTTTCTTTAATTGAACTTTCCTTCTCATTTCCATCCAATTTCATCTCGTATCTCCTCGTGATTTAATTCATAATATAGAAAACCAAATCCTACTAACTGATTATGCTAATCATTTATAAAAAGATATTTCCTTAATTTTAATAACTGATAAGGCAGGAGGATCTATTCGAAGAGATATAAGATTATTCATAAACTGTTGTCTTTCACAAATTATCTTGTTCATCCCTTTTTTTAATTTAATAATCCCACTATATTTTTCACTATAGGACTCATTTTCTTGAAGTAAAAATAATTGCATGTCACCTTCGACATTAGACTCTATGGTAAAGGATATATGTTCAAAAGAATCCTTTTCTAATTTTTCTGCAAGTGATATTGATATATAAGGATCAATATTCCCAGCCTTCAAAATATAACTATCACTTTCTGCATTTTCTATAACCAAGTCAGAAAAAAAATCAATATTATCCTTATCTAGCTTTACACTTTCAATTTTCTTATATTGAGACATAGATTTATTCTCATCATTTATTAAATTTAATCCGTATTTTTCAGGATTATCTGATAGATTAACGATTATTAAGTCATCGACTAATGCCACAGAACCTTTATATGGCCACGCAGGCATTAATTCAGCTAACTTAATCGCCTTCTCTCTTTCAATATCAGTTGGAATCTTATATTTGTACCCTAAAGAACTCATAAAATTACCTATTCTATCTTTATCCCCTCCATACCACTCAAAAAAGGAAAACCCTAAAATCTCTTGTTTGATAATATTTTCTCTTGGTAACTGTGCATGACTTCCCAAAAAAACAACAGGTTTAGAAGGCGTCTCTCCTAAATCAAGTTCTAGTATTCTAGTTCCGATTTGGTTAGCAATTTTTATATCATCTTGATATCTATTATAATCACTATAATATAGTTGGCTCATTGATTGAGACTGATAGATAGTTGTAGTAACAAAAACCAAAATAATCAGGTTACGTATAAGCCTCTTCTTAGTAAGCATGTAAAGTAAATACCAAATCGATGATACAAACAGAGCCAAAACAAAGCTAGTTCTTATTGGCATGGGTGATCCTAAGATTATAGACATTAAGAAAGGTGACGTTATGAATGCCACCAATAGAGCGGCTATTATCCATGCAGTAGTTGTTGTATTGTTATTCTTAAGAGCCCTGAATATAAAGAAAAGCAGAATCAAGACACTCAGAATGATGCTAGGCAGTATAATATTACTGCCAAAAATAACGTCACCAAGAATGAGTTTTTTAAAATTCTCTATTAGAGTTTCAACTACAATCACAGAGTTTGCTTTTCCCCAGAGGAAAAACCCATCCACATAATCTGACTTTGGTATAAACAAAGAAATGATAATATCTATTATTTTGTAGATAACCAAACTTAGAAATGCTACTAATATATATTTCAAAACCACTACTACAGTATCTTTTAGATTTACATTAATACTCGAGTTCTGTAAGTTAATCAAATGCATAATTGTAATTAAGATCACTGCACAAATAAACACTGGCATAAAAGCTTGATATATCGAAATCGCAAAGATAAGTAATAAAAGAGCAATTAACATATAGCTAATATTTTTCTTCATAATTGCCCATTTAGCAACTATTAATGAGGCCGCAGAAACCATTATCCATCCTATACCAAGCTCAAAACTCATTATAGAAAATCCTACGTTTTCGGAATGTGCAGGGAAGGTAAGAAACACCAACGCCAGCCCTAATCCTGGCCAATCCAATTTAGTAGATTTGTCCTTAGTGATGATGCAACTACTTAAAGCATAAGCCCATATTATACTGGTAAAGACTAGTCCAGTAACAGCCAATAAACTAGCTGTAATGGAATTACTTTGCCAATTATGAAATACAAGCTTTAATATTGATATTCCAAAACGCCCCTGAGAGCTCCAAATAGATACAGAAGCACCAAAATCTCTAAATAATGCGTTTTCCTCATCTAATGAAAGCGTAAATTGAGTTAAGGGAAAACCGTAAGCCCAAATCGCTACAAAAAATAAAAAAACATATAGAACTTTATTTACTTTTATATATGAATAAAACAAAGATAATTCTTCTTTCATTGTATTTACTGTATCCTTATAAAGCCTCATCCCTCTAACCCCTTTAAATTACCAAATAAAAAGAGCAATTCTCTTCTTTACCCATCCCGATCATCTTATAGCTTATAGAGCTACTTAGACCTATATTCTAACTAGATCTTCAACGAATAAGCCTTATCACTCTCTAATGAGAGATTTATATTATAGTAGGGATCAGCTTTAATATATCCAGGCCATTTTTCTAACATATACTCGATTTCTTGCATAAATCTTGCCTTTTTCTCAGCTGTATCTTCAGCGCCTCTAGTTTTTGATTCATGATGATATAAACTCACATTATTTAGGCAAACATTATAATACCCTTTATCAATTAATTTGAGGCAAAAGTCCACATCGTTAAATGCTACAGAAAGATCCTCTTCAAGCCCACCAACTTCATTAAACACTTCTTTTCTTACCATTAAACACGCCGCTGTTACCACTGAACTATTACGATTTGTTAATAACATACCAAAATACCCAGGGTCGAATTCATTACAAGTTCTAAAAGCGTGCCCAGCGACTCCACCTAACCCCATAATTACACCTGAATGCTGTATAGTTCGATCTGGGTAATATAGCTTGGCTCCAACTGCTCCAGTATTAGGTCGAAGGGTGTACCCCACCATTTCTTCTAACCAATTTGGACTTATAATTTCAATATCATTATTAAGCAGCAATATTAAAGAACCATTTGATGCTTGAACAGCGACATTATTAATCTTTGAGTAATTAAATGGAATGTCTAAAGGAATTATTTTAAGATTATCGTTTAAACGTTGTTCCCACTTTTCGAATACAGAAAATGTCTCTTCATCTTTACTCCCATTATCTACAATTATTATTTCGTAGTTGCTATAATTCGTTTTATTAACAATAGACTCTAAACAAAGATCTAGTATTCCACTTCCATCCTTTGTAGGGATAATTATCGAAACAAGAGGTTCTTCGCTTAAATTGTAATGAATTCGGTACATATTAGGATAACCATCAATTTCTTGTACTTTACCATCTATACCTCTTCTTTTAATTGTATCTTCTAAAGCCCTTACTCCTGCGTAGTGTGTATAATTCTTGGCACCTGATCCAGAAGCTGTAGATTCAGGAATCGATCTCCAATGATAGAGGATTTTCGGCAAGTGATGTATACGCTCAGTTAATTCAGTAAACCTTAATACAAGGTCGTAATCTTGACTGCCCTCATAACCTTTTCTAAATCCACCTATTTGATCTACGATTTCTTTCCGATATATACCTAAATGACATGTATACATATGAGAAAGAATCAGGTCAGGCGACCAGTCTGGTTTAAAATATGGGGAATGTCTCTCCCCATTAACTCCTATTTTATCTTCATCTGTATAAATCATATCAGCGTCAGGATATGTATTTAATAATTTCACTACCTCAAATAATGCCGTTGAAGCTAATTCATCATCATGATCTAATAATGCGATAAATTCTCCTGATGCTATTTGAAGAGCTGAGTTCGAGTTTTCCGAGATATGACCATTCGTCTTCCTAAACACCACTTTTATCCTTGCATCTTGCTCTTCATATTCTTTTAACACATTTTTAATATGCATTTTAGGTGAGGCATCATCTGAAATACACAATTCCCAATTTGTATAAATTTGACCTACTACTGAGTCAATACATTTTCTTAGCCATACTTCATCCACATTATAGACTGGAAGAATAACTGATATTAAAGGATTATAATTAAAATTCTTCATGCTTTCATTAGCTTCTTGATAAGCACTTGGTGTAACAGCATTTCGAGTAAGCCACACTTGATAACTATTATTAGTATCTAATTTATTTTCTTGTACAATCTTAATTTTTTGTTTTAAACCCGCTAACCCTTGGGCTTTATAAACAGTTAAAGCTTTGTGCAATAATATTTTGATTGTTTTTATATTAAGTCCACGTTGTTTTAAAATATTCAGAATTGATTTTAAAATCAGATAGTGTTTAATTGTTTTTTTAATCAATACCTTTTCCATTTTAAACTCAAATTCCCTATCACCTGGATCTAGTCTCAATTTTTTAACGCCAATGGGGATGTGAAAAATACTCTTATACTTACTTTCACCTGCAGAAATGGAGGCCAAATTCATACTTTTTTCTTCCGAAAACCCCGCACCATCATCCCAATATAGTTTAACTGGAATACTATCGCTGCACACTGAATTCCAAGATATGATGTTCCAGCCGCAATAAAACTTTCCTTCCAAAATAAATGCTGGATCTGTACCCAATGAAATCCATGTTCCATTTACTTTTTTTAAATCAGATACGGGAAGGGGGTGCAAGGTTGATCTAAAACCAAACACACCCGCTATTACTGTCAAAATTCGAATAACTATGTCTGTAATCTTCAATACAATCCTCCTAAGTGCGCTTCTTTTGTTAGTTATTTCCCCAATATTCTTCTCGTTTTAACCACTAACTTCCATGCTTTAGAGTTATAAATACTACTTAACTCTTGCTCCTTTTCTACTAATTGTTGGATCAACTCTTGTTTCTCGGTTTCTTTTACAATACTCCCTGCTCTTAAGTGCTCAATTTCAGCATTCAAATTTTCAATTACCCTGCCATTATCTGATAAATTACTTATAAAAATTTCCTTCGTCTTTAAATGATTTTCATTTTCTTCTTCCAAGATATATTTGTCATTAGTTAAATTATTTATATGCGCTTCTTTCATCTCTATTTGCTGCTTATATTCATTATTTATAGACATAATTTCATTTTCTTTACTAACTGACATACTCACATATTGATTGACAATCTCTGTTGTAGATAATTTCGATATATAGAATTCAATGCGCGCTATGTCCACTTCAGATTCAAAATTTAATATTATATTTGGATCATCTTTTTCAAACAAATAAACATTAGAAGTTTTAAAATCAAAACTACCTGACATTTGATATTTTATCTCAGTATCATTATTAGCCCCAATAAGTCTGAGATTATCGATTTTGTAAAAACCACAGTAGTCTGAAGGATCAATTCTAATACCTTTGATAACATCAAAATCACGAAGATCAACTTTAACAAACTTCATTAATTCTACATCATTTAATTGAAAACACTCACTATTTGACTCTGTAAACCCATCACCACAATCTATAAAGATCTGAACTTTATCCACAAAGGAATTTTCTTCCTCATTTTCACCTGTCATTGAGCATAGGTTATAAAATGTGCGTTCCATCATTTCTAATGTTTTCAATGTTTCTGCAGGAATTTCTGAAGATGTCTCAAATGATAAGTTTAGATTTCTTGCTTTTTCTAAAATAACAATTTTCCTATAGGAATCTTCCGTATAATCATGGTCAAATATATAAGAATTATAAAATCTATCAATTTCTTGGCGATAGACAGCCAATTCCGGATTCTTTGCGGCAAAAAAGTGAATCCCCATTAACTTTTCCCAAATACTTATTCTTCCATGTCCAATCATCATATATCTTATATTTTTTAATTCGAGATACTCTTTAAGAGAATCCTTATTAGGGAGTCCATTGTCCATATGTTCTTCTAACCATATGAAATTTTTTTTAAATAAACTCTTATAGACCGAGTTCACTCTAGATTCTGCATCTATCGATTGTTGTGAATGAAATGGTGCAGTTATAATACACACTTGCGAACTAACGCGGTATAACTCATCAATAAATTTATTTCTCTTTTCCACTGGAATATGTTCAAATACATCCAATGCAACAATTACATCATACTCATCATCTGGGAAATCCATATTTGTAGCATCGCCGAGAATATAACTCGGATCATGTTGTAGTTCTTCCGGTAGTTGAATATCTAAATAGGTTATCTTGTCTAAAGGCAAGAAATTTTCTAAATTACGATGTTCATTAGCCCCAACTTCAAGAATACGGAAACTTTCATCACCACATCGCATTTCATTAATAATTTTCCGAATATTATTATATCTTTGATATTGATCAAAGAGTGTGTTTTTCATTTTGACACTTCCCATCTATGGTTCATATATATTAGCCCTTCAGAAATATATTTATTTGTTATAATAAAGTCCACAATATTCTCTTTATAGTGTAGACATACTATTCCTTCATTATTGAATATTCCTACATCTATACAGAAAGTCCCACCAAGTAACGGCAAACTAGATATAATATATTTCACTCTATGTCTTCCTAATTTATTCGGAATATCAATTTTCTCTAAGTGTGTATTCGGTCCAAATATATACTCTCGATCTGGAGTATATATCGCTACACCCAATAATAAATCTTCTATGACATCTTCATAAACTTCATATTCAACTTCCACTACTAGCTCATCAAAAGTTTTAAAGTTATTCTTGTTTAGTTCCACTTTTGTAATTGAAGCTAATACATCGGGATTCGTCGGTCTAATAAAATCATCTTGTTGCACGACTGGAATTGGCTCATTATCATTGGTAATTGCAGTTTCCATAATATGCTCAGTATTGTATTTCATGAAATCTTCATATAGATCAGCAATTTCAGATGATTCTCCTGATGCTTGCACTATACCATCCTTAAGCCAAACTGCTTTATTGCAGAACCTCTTCACTTGCTCAGTTGCATGGGATACAAATAATATTGTTGTCCCCTTACTCTTCAACTCTTTCATTTTATCAATACACTTCGTTTGAAAACGTACATCCCCAACAGCAAGAGCCTCATCAACAATAAGTATATCTGGCTCTACATTAATAGAAACAGCAAAAGCCAACCTCGCAAACATACCGCTAGAGTAAATTTTTACAGGTTGCTCAATAAATTCTCCAATATCTGCAAATTCAATTATATCATTCATTTTGATGTCAATTTCTTCACGGCTAAAGCCCATCATCAGACCATTTAAGTACACATTCTCTTTGCCACTGTACTCTGGATTAAATCCAGCTCCTAACTCCAAAATTGCAGATATCTTACCCTTTACTTGTATAGACCCACTTGAAGGTGATAAGACTCCTGTTATCAACTTCAACAGCGTTGATTTACCCGATCCATTTTTACCTAGAATCCCGAGAGCATCTCCCTTCTCAACTTTAAATGAGATACCATTAAGAGCTTTGAATTCTTTGTGATACGTTCTATGAGATATGGAAAGAGCCTCTTTCAGGCGGTCTATGGGTTTATCGTATAATTTATAAGATTTTACAACATCTTGAATTTCGATTATCTCATTCAAAACTTTACTCCACCTTTACAACTTTATATTACATCTGCAAAATGAGGCTTCAACTTTTTCAAGCTCTTTATTCCAACTACTAGTGCTGTTAAACAGAACATCCAGAAATAAAGAGTATAGTAGGGATGTTGGATAAATGAAACACTATAAATGAAAGTATCTCTATAGCCTTCTACAATATAGAACATTGGATTTAATTTAAAAACATTACTCCAAAAATCCGGTAACATAGTGTATGACCATCCAATAGGAGTGAACCAAAATCCTATTTGCAAAATTATTATTATGATTTGATTTAAATCTTTAAAAAACAACACAATTGCAGATGTGACTAGAGACACCGAAAAAACAAGCATAATTGTACAAATTAAATAATATAACATCTGAAAACTGTATAAATCAGGGTAATATCCATATCCAGTATACATCACGAATATAAATAAAATGAAAAACAAATGTACGAATAAAGCCGAAATAATCTTTACTATAGGAAGAAGTTCAATCTTAAATACAACCTTCTTGACAAGATAACTATACTCTGAGTACACATTTGTAGCACTAGACAAAGCTTCTGAGAAGAAAAACCATGGAATTATGGCAACTATAAACCACAAAATAAATGGAACATCCGATACACTACCACTTCGTAACCCTACCTGAAATACAAACCAGTAGGTCACAATGGTTAGTAGTGGTTGAATGAACCCCCAGACTATTCCCAAGTAGGAAGACGCATATTTAGTTTTAAAATCATTTTTAGCTAGGCTTAAAATCAGCCTTCTACCCTTAAATATCTCTCTCAAGAATCTATAAACTTCTTTAATGGAGTTTATAATGTAAAGACTAATTAACGTTGCAACGACACTACTTAATGAGATTATCGAAATATTCAGAAGACTAGTTCCTTCTATTGCCGTATCACGATGGGCTTTAATATCTAAAATTACATACGGATCAGAATCTAATACTTGAAGTTCTATTTGTTTATCTTTCTGACTTGTTATTTTCACTTCATGCTCTTGAGTTATTATTTCATTAAGTGGAATGGTTACACTTGAGTTGCCGTTCAACTTAACCTCTTTAATCTTAACTATAGCCTTTTGATTCCCCACATCTAATCTAAGGGAGTATACATTCTTAGGTAAATCATACTTTAGATTTACCCAGTCTCCCTTTTGCTCATAGTTTTGATGAAGTGATTGTTCTTCTGTCCATTCCTGATCCTTATTCATAATATAAAATAGTTGGTAATCATCGGACTGGTTAGAATTTAATTGAACCTCAAGAGTTAATTTGGTTCCATTTTTTTGATATGTAGCAAACATATTAAAGAATAAGACCACTAAGATAAGTCCCATTACAGCAAGTATCAATTTTTTAAATTTCATTCGTATACCCCTTCAATTATGACGAAAATTTAGAAATAATCTCTGATTCGAAAAAAATATATTTAAAATCACGCCATTCTGTCTAACTAAATCATGATCGCTAGTAGAACGGTCCAGAGATGATACAATAAGTGGTACTAGTTTACTTGGTCTTTATTGTGCAATTCATAGTAGTAGTAATAGAAGTTAGCAATATGCTAAAATATTGTCGTACCTACAGGAAAAGGAGATTATAACGTGTCGAAACCAGTATACGGTAAAAACGCCGCTCAGTCGAGAAATGTTGAAAAGATAGCAAGTCCGATATGGGCATTAGTTGTTGGTTTTATTCTATTTTTGTGTTGGACCCCATTTCAAGTGGGATTGTTTAATGGATCGCTAGTTGATTACGAGAAGCCAATATATGTATCAGCACTATTAAGCGCACTGATGCTGCTGGCCTGTGTTGGCTTGTATTACAAAAAGTTCAAGCTTGAAGGGCAGAGTGATTTAGTAGCTTGGGCAGCATTATTGCTCCCTGTGACCTATGCTCTGTCACTGTTTGTCGCAGTTTCGCATTACACGGCGATGAATATGCTATTTATTCAGTGTACATATGCCGCAGTTTTCATTATAGCCTTTTATCTCATGAAGCAAAAGCAAGTAAATGTTGTCATTCAAAATGCTATATTAGCGATTTCATATTTCATAGTGGGTTTTGGACTTTTAAATTGGTTAGGCAGCAGTAAATTAGCAGGAGCTCTTGTGGGCTGGTTCTCAAACACCGTCCGAAATGATGTCTACTTAGATGCAGTTATGACTGACTCTAACGGACTTCGTCTGACTTCGATCTTTCAGTACGCAAATACGTACGCAGCCTTCTTGATGGCCTTTCTATTTGTAGCAATATTTGCGCTTATTCGCTCTAAAAAATGGTATGGAACGTTGACTCATGGCTTTATGTTAGTTCCCATCATTGTGTCGATCTTGTTAACCTTATCTCGTGGCGGCTTAGTCCTGCTACCTGTAGTATTCATACTCCTACTTCTATTCCTAAAACCTGCACAGCAAATCCTTTGGATTGTGCATCTAGGAATTGCTGGTATTGTAGCTTTGCTGATTACGACACCCGTTACTAACCTAGGAATAGAGTTAAATGCTAATTTCACTTCTTCTTCAGCTTTAAAAGGTTGGACGTATCTATTAGGAGCCTCAATAGTTGTGGCTGGCCTTTCTTGGGTCATTCAGCGTTTTGTCGCACCATGGTTGTATGCAAAACTAGAGAATTGGTCGTCACGTAAACGGACAGGTCTTTGGATTCCGCTCGGATCTGTCGCTCTAGTTGCTATTGTAGCTTTCTTGCTTATCGGTACGAGTGCAAAAAGCATCTTACCTGACAATATGGAGACTCGCCTCGAGAACATCAATTTCCAGCAACATAGCGTACTCGAGCGGATTACTTTTTATAAGGATGCCGTGAAGGTGGTTAAGGATTATCCGATCCTCGGTGCTGGTGGAGGGGGCTGGGCCTCACTGTATGAGCATTATCAGAACAACCCTTATACAAGCCGGCAGGTGCATAACTTCTTCTTACAATTTCTCATTGAAGTAGGTATTGTTGGATTTATCATATTTATGAGTTTCATTCTGTATATCTTCTATAAATATATTCGTGGATATGTAAAACGGGATAAAAATGAATTAGAGAATGGTTTCTTCTATTTAATTATTGCGCTATCTATTCTTGTGCACAGTCTACTTGATTTCAACATGAGTTATGCCTTTATGGGAATACTAGTTTTTATTGGCCTTGCCGGAATGGCCTCCGTTATGGATAGCAAGCCACTGCGGAAAAATTGGAATAAAGCGGGCATCCGTTTTGGATACCTCGCTGTGCTTTCTTTAGGAACCTTGTTCCTAGTGTTCTTGTCAATCAGCTATATTGGCTCCAGTAACTCTGCTTTGAAAGCTAAACAATTGAGAAGTTATAGCACTTCCTACGAAGAGCTTAGAGCTCCTTTGATTGAGACCTTGAACAAACGTCCAAGCCATCCAGAATCGACAATTTATCTTTCAGCCTTGGATCAGCAGGTATTTAGTCAAACACAACAGGAACAGTTCCTTGACGAGGCATACAGTGTATTAACTCGCGCACTCAAAGATGAGCCATACAACAAAAATCTTCTGCTCCAATTAGTGAGCTACTACGATCTGAAAGGTCAAAGTGACGTCGCCTTGGGTATTTACCGTGACAACGCAGATAAGTTCAACTGGGATATCGATTGGTATGATGCAATAATCAGCCGTTCCTTTGCCTTAGGTCAGCAGGCACTTAATCAAAAGGATGAGACAAAGAAACAAGAGTATTTTAATGAAGCGCAAGAAGCATATAACCACGTTCTAGCTGGGATTGAACATCTGAAGACTCTTCCACCAGAACAACTGCAAGGGCGTCCTTTCTCAGTAACGCCAACTATCGCTTTAAACGTTGGCAAAATGCATCTTTTATCCGGACAAGAGGATGCGGCGAAGACCACTCTCAAGCTTAATTCAGATGCTAATTACACGGATATTATGAACAGTGAAACTCCATGGGATATAAATTGGTACAGTTCACTCATCAGCCGTTCATTTGATTTGGGGCAGGCAGCTTATGCACAACAAGATAATCCAGATAGAATAGACAACATGAAAGCTGGCTTTGTTATTGGGCTTTTGGCCTACGATCATGTACTTGCGGATAATGATCCTTCGAAGACATTTACTCCGGATGTGACACTGAAGGTAGGGAAAATGCAATATATGTCTGGAAAGATACAAATTGCAGCCTCCATCTTAAAAACAGCCTTAAGCCAAGATTTCGCTGATGCAACCAATCGTGAGATTGCTCGTTGGTACCTTGCTGCACTGGCGAAAACTGGTGGCGAGGATCAGGCACTATACGATTCGCTGATCGCAGCTGATCCTGCGGAAGCAGCACAAGTTGAGGCAATTACAAATTCACAATTTTAATAAAAGAAAGAAACCATAAAGGCGCGCCACTGTAATAACAGCGGCGCGCCTTTTTTTAGATTATATGAGATTTACTTATAGCCCGACCTTAGCTGCTTCGCTCTCGACAAGCTCTTTCATATAACGAAGCAAGTCATCTTTAAGCTCCTCGTGTTGAAGTGCATAATGAATGGTAGTCTGGATAAAGCCCATTTTCTCACCCACATCATGACGTTTACCTTCAAAGTCATAGGCAATAATTCGTTCAACCTCGCTTAGACGTGCTATCGCATCTGTAAGTTGGATCTCTCCACCTACACCCACCTGCTGTTCTCCAAGCATATCGAAGATACGTGGGGTTAAGATGTATCGTCCTAAAATCGCTAAATTAGAAGGAGCTTCTTCTCTCTTCGGCTTCTCTACTAGACGATTCGCCTTGTAGACACGTTCCGCCAAAGGAGAACCATCTACAACACCATACCGTGATACTTCCTCCCACGGAACAGGCTGAACACCCACGATAGAAGATTTATACTCGTCATATATGTCAATCATCTGTTTGAGGCACGGTTTGTCCGCTTCAACAATATCATCGCCGAGTAGTACAGCAAACGGTTCGTTTCCTATGAATTTACGTGCACACCAAATCGCATGTCCGAGACCTCTTGGTTCTTTTTGGCGAATGTAATGAATATCGGCCATTTCGGAAGATTTACGAACGGATTCAAGCAGCTCCCACTTCTGCTTCTCAGCCAAGTTAAATTCCAGTTCAAATGAGTTATCAAAGTGGTCTTCAATCGCACGTTTGCCTTTCCCCGTTACAATAATAATATCCTCGATCCCGGAAGCGACTGCTTCTTCAACAATATATTGGATCGTTGGTTTATCTACAATCGGTAGCATTTCTTTAGGCATTGCTTTAGTTGCAGGTAAAAAACGAGTGCCGAGACCTGCGGCGGGAATAATCGCTTTACGGATCTTCATCACATTAACTCCTTCTATCGTATACTCTTTTCAATTACATATCTGTAAGTACCCTAAAATGGCATATTTCTTTCAATTATAGCAGTTACAGCACATTTATGTCAGAGTGTTTGTTATATTTGTATATCTATTCCAATGAAATAAGAGGGCAGGAATTATAATCATTTATTGCTATTTTAAATACTTTGCTGACCCCATAATATACTACTATTTAGTATATGCAAATTAGGATGAGGACGAGATCAATTCTAAAAAAAGGGCTAAGCAATACCAGCATCTACCTGGTAGTTACTTAGCCCTTATCTTTAACTCTTAACTCTTAACTCTTATTACTTCGCGTTCACCAATTGCCCACGCGTTACGCCAAGTTGGTTAGTGGCCTTTAGGCTCTTCCATACCTGCGTACCAGAGATTTCACCGCGCAGAGCGCGGCTGTAGAGGCTGATTACCTCTACCACTTGCTCTGGCGTCTCTTCCAAGAACTCCACACGGTATGAAGATACTCCTAGGTCACGGAAATTATTCAGATACTCCGCACCAGACTGCTCAACAGCGTTATAGACGGTATTACGGCAGCCTTCATCCACACGAACTGGATGTGACATTCCAATACGGTCTTGCAAAGAAGCACGGTGTTCTTCACAAGGACGACCACAGTTCGTAAAGTCCGTGCCTTCACTCATAAAGGTACAGTACACACAGTGTTCAGTATGGAACATCGGCAAATGCTGATGGATAACGACCTCCATCCGGGACGTATCACTGTGTTCAAGCAGATCGACCATCTGTTGAATGTTCAAGTCATAGGATGGCGTTACTATGTCACAGCCAGCCTCAAGGAACAAATCCACTGCTTTATGATTGGCGATATTCAGTGAGAAATCACCGATCAGGCGTGGATGCACAGCATCCGGCTGCTCCTGGCGGCGGCGCAGATAATAATATAACGCGCCTGTATTACGCACGAGCACAGCATCCGGCTGCAAGCGAAGAATATTCGCGTGGTAGCCGTTTTCGCCCGGCATATGAATGCGCGGCGTGGCCAGCGCTATACTGGCCCCTGCAGCCCGTACCGCATCTACCGCTGCCGGGAACTGCTTGATAAACTCGAAGTCGGCGTAGATGTTTCTCACGCCGGCCTCGAGCGCAGCCTGCACCTGCGGCAGGCTGCGGCACAGCGCGGTGAGCTCCGCTTCACCAGCGCGCTGCGGAGCGACCCCCCTGCGGGTGGCGTCGCCGTAAACCTCGATCGCCCGTTTCACGTAGACGGGCGGTTTCGGGCGCTCGCCCGCAAGCAGCTCCACCGCTTGGCGGCGGATGCTGTTCAGCTCGCGCATAGGGACGATGACGTCGCCTTGCAGATGCGACTCCAACGCGTCAAGCTGGAACACGGTCCCGCCCAGGCGGCCGAATTGTTCTTCCAGCAGCGCGGTATCCATCGGACGCTTTTGCGCGGCTTCCAGCGCGAGCTCCGAATCCACACGGACGGTAACGTTCTTTTGAACGTCCGTCCACCAAGTCGTCAGCTTCTCGCCGACGCAGCCTTGCACTCTAACATGTACCGGAAATACCCGGTACGGCTTTTCAGTTTCATAAGTCTGACGCAGCGCCTTATCTAACGCAGGGTCATTTGTCTTCCAAATGCGGTCACCGACATTTAGACGACGAAGATCCACATCATTACGACCGGCTACGATGTCGATGATCCATCCTTCTCCGGCTTCGCCTTCCAGCTTCACACCTTTACGACGAAGGTCGTAGACACGACCGCCTTCTTCTTTTTTCGTCGGATCCCCAGCGTCAAAAACAATTCCGTCCCCACGCTTAAGCGGTGCATGAATACGGCAGACCACTCCGTCACGCAGAATTTGCTCAACAGTCCCCAAATATACACCACGGCTTTTTGGAAAAGTCCCGTCTACCAGTTTCTTATTGTTCGTTCCATCCAGGAAACCATGTGTAAACCCGCGGGAGAAGCTTTGTTGCAGCTCGCGCACCTCCTCCTTCGAAGGTTTGGACAGATCACCTTCAAAATACCGATCAATCGCTTTACGATACTTACTAACTACATTCGCTACATACTCCGGGCTTTTGAGGCGACCTTCGATTTTAAAAGAAGTCACACCCGCCTCGATCAGCTCAGGCATTAGATCAATTGCTGCCAGGTCCTTAGGAGAGAGCAAATAAGTTACGTCTCCCATAGGTTTTACCTCACCATCCACCATCAGATCATAAGGCAGGCGGCAAGCCTGCGCACATTCACCGCGGTTGGCAGAACGTCCGCCCCACATTTCAGAAGTCAGACATTGACCTGAGTAGGAAACACACAAAGCACCGTGTACGAATACTTCCATCGGTAAGCGGGCTTGCTCTCCGATCGTACGAATTTGTTTCAGATTGTTCTCACGACCTAATACCACACGTTCCAAACTGAAAGGTTTAGTAAACTCGACCGCTTCCGGCGAAGTAATGGTCATTTGTGTCGATCCGTGAATCGGGAAATCCGGTGAGATTTCGCGGATCATTTTGACCAAACCTAAATCTTGTACAATTACTGCGTCCACGCCAGCATCCACGCACGCATCAATCAGTTCTTTTGCATCAGACAATTCATTTTCAAAAACCAGTATATTAAAGGTCAAAAAGCCCTTCACACCATAGCTATGCAAAAACGCCATAATTTCCGACAGCTCGTCCATGCGAAAGTTGTTCGCTCTGGCCCGTGCATTAAACTTCTCTACGCCAAAAAAGATAGCATCCGCTCCGTTTGCTACCGCTGCACGCATGCAGTCCCAATCACCTGCGGGTGCCAATAGCTCCACGTCTTCTCTGCGTATTTGTTGCTCTTTCATTTATATCCTCCCAAACCGCCATTTGACGGGTCATTTCTAGTTGATTAACTTGATAATTGTATCAAATATCACACTTGAGCGCTATGCGTTTACCAACATTTATATAGAATAAAAGTCATAATGCTGTCAGGAAGCTGACTTCTTGCTTATTGCTCTTTACCCCATGAATGTTGTAGAACATGCAACTTTATTGCCTAATCCAGCGCTTCGACAACTAAATGTTGTACATAAAGCATCATTCTCACACTCTAGTATCGACAACCGGCACAAAAAGTTGCAACATTTACAACAATTCACTAGGAATTCCGTGACATACAATAAAATGTTGTATCAAATACACTAATCCACCCTTTATCTATTCACATTATGCCCAACTTGGATAACATTGGATCGAACCCCCTAAAACAACCCTTCCGACAACCCTTCTATCGGTTCATAGTAACAAATATATGTATTTTTAATAATAGGCCGCAGGTATCCCTTATCCACTAAACTCTGCAACCATTTACGAGCAGTACGAAAATTAACATCATAATGGTTCATAACATCCTTGGGTCGAATCCCTTTTCCTAAATTCCACGCTAAACGTATAATCTCTCTTTCTAAGGGAGAGGTATAATTTGCCGGACTTTTCTGGATTAAGGAAGGTCCAATAACAGTTTGAAGTAGCATTCGGCAAATCTCAGGGCGGTTCTGAACATCATCAAAAGAAAAATGGATGATTTTCCACCCTATACCTGTTAAAAAAGTTTCTCTGTTTAAAGAGTAGCTGAACCTCTCCCGATCCATATCTTTAACATGGCTCTGAAATCCGTCGCATTCCAATCCAAACCGGCCAAAAGGTGGGAGGAAAGCTACATCAAGAAATTGTGACTTGCGATTCCAATCGTACACCTCATATTCCGGATGCAAATGCTTCAAGTTGCCGAATAGTGGCCACCAGACATTTTTAAGTAATAGTTTCTCAGCGTATTGATGCCCCCTAAGTAATCTTCCTTTCCGTTCGCCCGTTCTGAGACTCAAATGTCGCTCTAGTAACAACCGATGTTCATTTTCAAAATCCGAATTAATCATTACTTTTCCCCCTTTATACAAAAAAGAACGCCCCAAGCCAAATCGGCAACTGGGACGTTCTTCGTCTGATTAAATTATACGCCTCTATTCGTGTGTCAGCTACGATATTCGTACTCTTTTAACTACTTGCTGCCTGTAAACCGAAACGATTGTAACGTCTTGTCTAATAGAGCCTGCTGTTCTGCAGTGGCATTGGCATCATTCAGCGTAACGGTAATCGTGTAGACCACATCATTTTTACCAAACACAACCTGCTTACTGCGATGAGGGATGCCATTTTTGATTTGATGTGCAGTTATGATCGTAGCAGGGACATCCGCAAAGGTAGACTCCACTACACTTTCTATACGAGAGCCTTTGGGATCATTATTTTTATTTTGATAAGAATCCTTGAGTGCATTCACCGTATAATCCACTGAACCCTCGGATTTTGAGTTGATCTGTAGACGTCCTCCGCTGAACCGATATTCAATCGACTGCGTCTCAAAAATATCCTGATAAGGTGTCCATAAACTTGGAATATCAATGGCATAACCGTAGGTTTTGGATACTTTGGTTAATGTCTTATTTTTGAGCGTCTTATAATCATCACTAGCGAGTCGCCCGAAGTTCTCCTTCAGCAGAGCAAAATCAATATCAATAGAGGATATGATGGCTTTGAATTTTGCCTTATCGTCATCTTGCCCAGCAGCTGTTACATATTCAAAATAATAACGATACCCATTTTTGAGTATGAGAGCTTGATACTCTGTAGTAACACCGTTGCCGTAATTTAGCTGTAGCTCATTAATTTGTGCGGATACGCCCGAGATCTCCGACTTGTTGCTGTCTTTCAAAACATAAGCATCCGCTACAAAGTTTTCTTTAGTTTTCGTTTTCAGATCTTCAGCCCAGCTCTCTAGTGTAGAACCAGCAGGTGCCGAGGTAACCGCCACACTCAGATGACTTCCCTGCTTACTCTCGTAATAGAGATGCTGGTCGTCCTTACTCCAATCTGCGGGAACCTGTAGTGAAATTCCATAGTCCTCATTGTACGCGTCACGCAATCCACTTTTCACCGTAGAAAGATCACGGATTTTTTTACTTTTAGTATCAAAAGAAGGCTGGAAAGAGTTAAGTAATCCTGTATATTTAGCAAAATCCTTATAATTAACTGCTTTGTTATCCGTCAAATAAATCTCGTAGAGTCGACCTTCAGCATATAACAGTCTGCTTTCCCAGAGCGCTCCACTGGAATCTTTACTGATCAATCTAGCATAAGGTACCGCGGCTTTTGGGAACGACTCCCGATCCAATATCAACTCCCCACCTGCCTCGACCTCCCGAACCAGCTGTTCCAGCAGCCCATCCGCATCTACCGCAACCGCCTGGTCACTTACATGAATCTCCACATAATATAGATTGTCCGCACTTGAAAAGGTAGCCACACTTTCATCTCCACCGCTATTTCCAGCAATCAGCCCAGAGGGATAATTCAGTGTCCATTGAAAATAGCTGTTTCCAATTTGAGTCTTACCAACATCGCTGTCAATCCCTGTCTCCTCTGGCGTATCTTCTTCGTTGTCTATAGGAACTAGGGTAACCAATAGCTCCCCCCCACTCCCTTGAGAGAGAGTCGCACCTAACACATCAGCTACAAAACGTAGCGGTACCATCAGCACGTCTGAAACCATCCGGGGCGCTGAACCCAGTTTAACTTTGATTCCATCCTTCCAAGCGATATCGCTCCCAATCGTCATCGCCCCTGAATGAGCACCATAGGTTACTTTTACCACATTGTTCTGCTCTAAGGAAACAGTGCTGCCAAACGTCTTTTTAAAAACCCCAAGCGGGACCATAACCGTTCCGTTCTCCGTATAAGGCCTCTCGATAACCACCTTCTTACCATTCACCGTAGCTGAAGTACTGCCAACTTTTAGACTCAGCTGTAGCTTATCTCCTTGTGAAGCTAATGCTGTTTGTATGGGTAATATAGAAAATAGCAGTAATAAGGCCAGCATCGCACAAAATCCTTGTTTTAAAATTTTCAAGACCATTTACCGTCCCCCTCTCCAGTTTGCTAATCACTCTTCCGCGTGCTCGTCCCCATCCGTTACATAATCATCTCCGGTTAACAACGGATCACCTTGAGTGAGCACGAGTTTACGGACGACGATATCCCCATCGCTTTGCATAACCAGCCGCACAGTTGCTCCCGGCAGGTAGCTTTTGAACAATTCATTAATATCAACTAGTGAGACCACACGATACCCATCGATGCTATACAAGACGTCACCTTCAGCAACCCCTGACTTGAGCGCTTCTGAAGACACCACCTTAGTGACGGACAGCGGGTCCAGCGTTGGCAATCCCACAATCGTAGACCAGCTTGCCTCCAGCTCTAGCCCCAGACTCGGATGCTGCACCTCACCATATTTTAAAAGCTGGTTCATAATATACTGCACAGTATTCGCAGGAATCGAAAACCCCATATTTTCCACGCCCACTGCTGAGTATTTCAGGCTGTTGATTCCCAGCACCTCACCTTTCATATTTACAAGCGGCCCTCCGCTATTTCCGGGATTAATCGCAGTGTCACTCTGGATAAGACGATAAGCCGCATCTACCTCACGGTTAAGACCACTTATAACGCCTACTGTCGCTGAGTTTCGTAGAGAAAAGCTAATCGGTGTTCCGATAGCAATAACCTTCTCCCCAACCACTGTTTTGCCACTTGCTGGAATAAACTTGGCGGGCTTTAAATGGGTGGCATTGATTTTGATCAGCGCAAGATCACTAACTTCATCCAGATATGTTTCTTTAACACTGTAGGTTTTGGAGTCCGAGGTGACTACTATGGCATTTTGCAGATCCTTGATTACATGAGCATTGGTTACAATCCATCCGTTCGATTTCACAATGATGCCGGAGCCATGCGTCAGATTATACCGATCATCCGGGCCACTATTCCCGCCACTCTCGTCTTTGCCGATAATGCCCACAACAGAGGGAGTGATACTTTTAATAATTCCAGGTATCGGATCTTCTGCCGCCGCTTTACTGACCACCTTACTAGTACTATCAAAAGCAAACACCGACTGACTCCATACTCCTGACAGCATTACGCCGCATAGTAATAGACCTAGTCCTTTCCTCGCCAGCTTCTCCCCAATACTCCTCATTCCTCACCAGACCCTCTCTTTGCTCATGGATAAATTTTACATTATATTATTTGAAAAAAGACGCCTTCAATGCGCCCATGGCGTTAAAGGAGTCTTTTGGTGCAAAGCTGTTCAATTTAGTTCTTTCATTAACTTAACCAATGCATCACCATGGCATAGTCAGAGATCACAAAAACCAGCAAGCTAACGGCTCCAAAACCAATGGCAAATTTGTTCTTCTGGGGAGCTTTCAATAGTCGAACAACCCCGACCAAAATCAAGATGGTAAATAAAATCATAAACACATCAAAGGTATGAAATTTAGACGGTCCTTGCGCGGCAACTTCTGCAAGCAGCATAACCTTACCTCCTCAAAAATGTTGTCAAGCAAAATCCAGTAATCCCCATATCACCTTCTATGTTATCGCTACCATTTGGGCGATGCAATAGGTTTTGTAGAAAAATTATGTATTTGTCGTAAAAAATATATTTTATCCCTGCAAAATCCGTAATAACGATGAGATTAATCACTGACAATTAGGCGCAGCTTAGTGAAAAGTGCTGTGAGCCCAATCAACTCTATCGTCATGAAGGTTACAATAGAAACTCCGTTAACTGCTTTAGAGATGAAATAAATTGAGCAGTGAATTGGAATTAAAATTGAAATACAGAACTTAGAACTTAGAATTCTGGGCTCGAATTTAGGTTTTTAATGAATTAGGGAAATTCTCCCTAAAATTGTCCGATTAACAGTTCATTTTGTGGTTATCAGGGAATTCCTCCCTAAAAATCATTAGAAAACCGGCTATATGAATGAATCCACCTAATAATTAGAGACATTTTCCCGGATTTCACCTTTTATGATCTAAAAACTCGGATTTTCAGGGAGGTTTTCCTTAATCTAATAAAAAGTTATTTGATAGAGTGATATGAATGATTAATTATTCGGTTTTCAAGGAACTTTTGACCCTAACGTTAATCAATTTACCCGCTAACCCTATCAACAGAATACTCCTCATTGAATCTTACTACGAACATGTCCTACATATGCCTACCTTGCCTATTATTAAATCCATTTTTTCTATAGAATTCGTATAACTTTTGCTAGAAATATCACATCATATATCTATGATCCATCTTTCGTATAATTACCGGATAATCCTATAATGCCTTAAATGGCCTTGACTCCATTCTAGAGGACGAGGTTAGCTGTTCGTTGTTATTTGTTTTATATTTCCCCTGTGAAAATTATTGCTTACAACCTACAATAAAAGCCCCGGCAAGATACCGAGGCCTTATTATACATAGGTTATATTACTTACTGTTTATTTAGAGGGTTTCCGCCGTCTCAAGCATAAGCGCTTCGGTCCGCTCTGTATCACGAATCAGAACCGGCTTCAGATACTTACCTGTGTAAGACTCTGTGACTGTAATGATCTTCTCCGGTGTCCCTGTTGCCAGGACGGTACCACCACCGCTACCACCTTCTGGTCCCATATCGATGATATAATCCGCTGTCTTGATTACATCCAGATTATGTTCAATAACAAGAACCGATTCTCCGGAATCCACCAAGCGATGCAATACCTCAAGCAGACGACCAATATCATCTACATGCAGGCCTGTCGTAGGCTCATCCAAAATATAAAGTGTTTTACCCGTGCTGCGACGATAGAGCTCAGAAGCCAATTTTACCCGCTGTGCTTCACCACCGGATAAAGTGGTTCCTGGTTGACCAATCTTAATATAACCAAGGCCTACATCCATCAGTGTTTGCATTTTACGATGGATACGCGGGATATTTACAAAAAACTCTGTTGCGTCCTCTACCGTCATCTCTAACACATCTGAAATGTTTTTGCCTTTATATTTCACTTCTAGTGTTTCCCGGTTATACCGTTTGCCTTTACATACTTCGCAAGGGACGTATACGTCCGGCAAGAAGTGCATCTCAATCTTAATGATCCCGTCTCCACGGCAAGCTTCACAACGTCCGCCTTTTACGTTAAAGCTGAAGCGTCCCTTTTGGAAACCACGTACCTTAGCCTCATTTGTCTTGGAGAACAGATCACGGATGTCATCGAATACACCTGTATAGGTTGCTGGGTTGGAGCGCGGCGTCCGCCCGATTGGCGACTGATCGATTTCAATAACTTTATCGAGATTTTCTAGTCCTCGAATTTCTTTATGCTGACCAGGACGCACCTTCACAGCCTTATTCAGCTGCCGTGCTAAACTCTTGTAAAGAATCTCGTTGATAAGCGAGGATTTACCGGAACCCGATACACCTGTCACCGCTGTAAATACACCTAATGGAATCTTCACATTCACATTTTTCAGGTTATTCTCTTTAGCACCACGTATTTCTACCCAGCGATCATCGGTAGGACGGCGTTTAGCAGTAACCGGAATAAATTTACGTCCGCTTAAATATTCACCCGTTAATGAATTCGGATCTTTCATAATCTCTTCTGGCGTCCCTTGAGCCATAACTTGTCCACCATGAATACCTGCGCCCGGACCAATATCAATAATATAATCTGCTGCCATCATCGTATCTTCATCATGCTCTACAACAATTAGCGTGTTGCCTAGATCGCGCATATGCGCAAGCGTAGAGATCAGGCGATCATTGTCCCGTTGATGCAAGCCAATACTTGGCTCATCCAGAATGTACAATACACCCATGAGACTTGAACCAATCTGAGTAGCCAACCGAATACGCTGCGCCTCACCACCGGAAAGAGAACCCGCCGCACGGCTAAGCGTCAAATAATCCAAGCCCACATTCACAAGGAATCCAAGCCGATTGCAGATCTCTTTTAGAATGAGATTGGCGATGGCTGTTTCTTTTTCGCTCAATTTTATCTCTTCAAACCAATGCTGGCAGTCTCCTATTGAAAGGTCCGTAACATCAGAAATATTATGATCATTGATAGTCACAGCTAATATTTCTTTTTTCAGACGTTTACCTTTACATACATGACATGGCTTAGCACTCATAAATCCTTCGATAAATTCACGAATACCATCCGAAGCAGTTTCACGGTAACGCCGCTCGAGGTTAGGGATAATCCCTTCAAAAGCAACCATCGCATCTTTCTTTTGACCGAAATCATTTTCATAACGGAAGCGGACTTTCTCACTGCCTGTACCGTTCAGTAACTTATTCATATGATCAGGTGTCAGACTGCTTACCGGAACGTTCTGAGGAATTTTAAAGTGTTCACAAACCGACTTCAGAAATTGCGGATAGTAATTAGAAGTACTTCCAGTCCAAGCTAAAAAAGCACCTTCTTCAATGGATTTCTCAGCATCAGGAATAAGCAGATCTGGATCGACCACCATCTTCATGCCAAGTCCATCGCACTCTGTACAAGCTCCAAACGGACTGTTGAAAGAGAACATCCGTGGTGCCAACTCTTCAATACTAAAACCACAAATTGGACAAGCAAAGTTAGAACTGAAAAGCAGCTCTTCCTGGCCGATGATATCCACAAGGATTTTACCGCCCGAAAGCTTAAGCGCCGTCTCCAGTGAATCCGTCAGCCGGGTCTCCACATCGTCTTTAACAACGATCCGGTCTACCACAACTTCTATTGTATGTTTTTTATTCTTTTCTAGTTCAATATCCTCAGACAGATCTCTTAGCTCCCCGTCCACACGCACACGTACGAAGCCTTGCTTGGAGATATCTGTGAAGAGCCCTTTATGCTCACCTTTACGTCCTGAAATGATTGGCGCCAGGATCTGCAACCGGGTTTTCTCCGGATACTGCATAATCCGGTCTACCATCTGTTCAACGGTCTGGGAGGTAATCTCAATACCATGCTCTGGGCAATGGGGATGACCAATACGTGCAAAGAGCAACCGCAAATAGTCATAAATCTCCGTCACTGTACCTACCGTGGAGCGTGGGTTCCGGCTTGTTGTCTTCTGATCTATAGATATCGCCGGGGACAAACCATCAATTGAATCCACATCTGGTTTCTCCATTTGTCCCAAAAACTGACGTGCATAAGCCGACAAAGATTCAACATAACGCCGTTGTCCTTCAGCATAAATCGTATCAAATGCAAGCGATGATTTACCTGAGCCGCTAAGTCCCGTCAGCACGACGAAACGGTCACGTGGAATCGTCACATCGATGTTTTTGAGATTGTGCGCCCTCGCGCCTTTAATTACAATATTTTCGTTCGCCAACGGAACCTCTCCTTTAAAAAACTATTTCAACTTTATTTCAAAATATTCTCAAAGCCTTTTCAAAGCCTTTCGATCCCTCCCAAACCCTCCCTTCCAAGGGAGGGCCCCAAGGGTTGCACCCTCTGGACACCCGCATTTTCTGGAGAAGGAGTATGGTGGGACGTAACTTAGTGACTATAATGCTCAGAGCGCTTATCCCTACGGGACCACTTGGACGTTACCGCACTAACTAAAGCTAGGTACATGCAACTGTCATAGACGTTGCATGGTGCTGTCCCTGCGGGATACGCATAAGTGCCAAGTGCATTTCGGGCGCTGTCCCTGCGGATACGCTTAAGTGCGATAAACATCGCGGGATACGCGACCCTCTATTGATTCAAAAAGAACGGTCTAGGACAGCACCGTTCAATACCTATTTTAAATATCGGTGATGCATTGATGGTTTATTACTCAGCCCGAAGCTCCAGCAATGCGTCGCGTAGCTCTGCCGCGCGTTCAAATTGCAGGTTCTTGGCAGCGTCCTTCATTTCAGCTTCCAGACGCTGGATCAGACTTTGTTTTTCTTTCTTATTCATCTTGCCACCAACACCTGTGAGATAATCAGCTTTAGACTCAGCAACCTTCGTTGCCTCGATGATGTCACGCACTTTTTTATTAATAGTGGTTGGGGTGATGCCATGTTTCTCATTATGGGCAATCTGAATGGCGCGACGGCGCGATGTTTCGCTCATTGCTTTCTCCATCGAATCAGTGATCCGATCACCATACATGATTACACGACCCTCAGAGTTACGAGCCGCACGGCCAATCGTCTGAATTAGTGAACGTTCGGAACGAAGGAACCCTTCTTTATCGGCATCGAGAATTGCAACTAAAGATACCTCCGGTAGGTCGAGACCTTCTCTCAGAAGGTTAATCCCTACCAGTACATGGAACGTACCGAGACGAAGATCCCGCAAGATCGCCATCCGTTCCAGTGTTTTGATGTCAGAGTGCATATAACGAACCTTAATACCGATTTCCTTAAAGTAGTCTGTCAGATCCTCCGACATCTTCTTCGTCAAAGTGGTAACGAGTACACGTTCATCGCGTTCAACCCGGTCACGGATTTCGCTAATCAGATCATCGATCTGGCCTTCTGTAGGACGGACCTCGATGATTGGATCCAATAGACCAGTCGGACGGATAATCTGCTGCACCATAGTCTCGCAGTGTTCCATTTCATAAGGTCCAGGTGTCGCGGAGACATATATGATTTGATTCACTTTATCTTCGAACTCTTCGAACTGAAGCGGACGGTTATCCAGTGCAGACGGCAAACGGAAACCATGCTCTACCAACACTGTCTTACGCGCCCGGTCACCGTTATACATCGCCCGAATTTGCGGAAGGGTAACATGGGATTCATCTACGACGATTAACATATCATCAGGAAAATAATCCATTAACGTATATGGAGTTGCTCCTGGCTCCCTGAAGGTTAGCGGCCCGGAATAGTTCTCGATCCCCGAACAGAAACCCACTTCCTTCATCATCTCAATGTCGTAACGTGTCCGTTGTTCCAGACGTTGCGCTTCCAGAAGCTTGCCTGCGTCACGAAGCACGGTCAGCCGCTCTTCCAGCTCCCGTTCAATATTGACTATTGCTACACGCATCGTTTCTTCCTTGGTAACAAAGTGAGAAGCCGGAAAAATGGCAACATGGTCGCGTTCACCGATCAATTCACCCGTTAAAACATCAATTTCAGTGATCCGCTCAATTTCATCGCCAAACAATTCAACGCGAATCGCATGTTCACCCTGAGAGGCCGGGAAAATCTCAACCACATCACCACGTACACGGAATGTTCCGCGTACAAAATTGATATCATTGCGCTGGTATTGAATATCCACCAGTCTGCTCAGAATCTCATTGCGCGGCTTCTCCATCCCAACCCGCAAGGACAATAGCAAGCTTCCGTATTCCATTGGTGAACCGAGACCGTAAATACAAGACACACTCGCTACAATAATAACGTCACGCCGTTCGAACAAGGAGCTTGTCGCGGAGTGGCGAAGTTTATCAATCTCTTCGTTAATGCTGGAATCTTTCTCAATATAAGTATCGGAGGAGGGAATGTACGCCTCTGGTTGGTAATAGTCGTAGTAGCTGACGAAATAGTCTACCGAATTATTCGGGAAAAACTCCTTAAACTCACTTGCCAGCTGGGCAGCCAGTGTCTTGTTATGCGCAATAACCAGCGTGGGGCGATTTAATTTGGAAATAACTTGCGCGACAGTAAAGGTCTTCCCTGTACCTGTCGCTCCCAGCAGCGTCTGGTGCTTCTTACCCTGCCGGATGCCTTGTAGTAATTCATCTATGGCATGAGGCTGATCGCCCTGGGGTGTATACTCGGACTCCAATTCAAAAGTCTTCGTACTGACGACAATATCACTCATTTGCCCGACTCCCCTCTATCGTCTAAACTAGATTAATATATTATAATTGTTGTCTGAATCTTCTCTCTCCATACGACAGTAAAAAATATGGAAGATAAGAATATGTGTTCCCGTTCATTATACAGTGTTGCTTAGATCGATGCAAACCATAATACACAGAAATGTTAGGAGCTTGAAGCATGGATATTACCGCAATAATCGGCCTAGTGGCCGGACTGGCTGCGCTAATCGGCGGCTACCTCTGGGAAGGCGGAAGCCTTTCCGGACTGCTGCAGCTTAACGCAGCTTTGATTGTATTTGGAGGTACGATTGCCGCCGTAATGATCAGCTTCCCGGCAGCTAAGCTACGCTCCATCCCCACCGCTCTGCGCATGGCTTTTGGCCGCAATCCTGAACGTGATGAAGAGAAAGCCGAAGAGCTTATCGCAATGGCCACAGTGGCCCGCCGCGGCGGCGTTTTAATGCTCGAAAAACAAGCGGAAGCACATCCCGATTCTTTTACGCGCGAAGGACTGTTGCTTATCGTCGATGGCACTGACCCTGAGCAGGTAAGACAGATTTTGGAATTGGAAATGGATGCGAAAGAATTGAAGCATGAAAGCTACGCCAAGATTTTTGAAGCCGCTGGCGGATATGCTCCAACGATGGGGATCATCGGTACAGTTATGGGACTCATTAGGGTACTGGGCAACCTTACAGACCCCTCAAATCTAGGTACCTCTATCGCAGTAGCGTTCACTGCAACACTATACGGAGTAGCCATCGCTAATCTAATATTTTTACCCATTGCTTCCAAAATCAAATCCCGCAGCCAAAGTGAGCTGCATAGCATGGAGATGCTGCTAGTAGGCATTCTTTCTCTACAGAACGGGGATCATCCGCTGCTGGTGCGTAAAAAACTGAACTCCTTCATTTCAGACACCACCACAGATGACCGTGCAGAAGCAAGAGGTTTTATATGAGACAAAGAGACCGGCGCAAACGGCGGGTAGAGAATCGAGAAAGCCGTGATCGTTGGATGATTACTTACGCAGATCTAATTACGCTTTTACTTATATTTTTCGTTATATTGTATGCGATGAGCAGCCTGGACACTGACAAATACAATATCGTAACCGGCTCTTTATCCCAGACTTTCAAGTCGAGCAGCACTGTTCTTGAAGGCGGAGATGGTATTTTAGATGCTGGACAGACCCCTGACAACAAACCAGAGAGTACAGATGGGAATGCGAACGCAACTGCAAAACCAAATGACGGTTCTGATGAACAAACGGAGAATGAAACACCTTCAGCACGGGAGTTGGCTTTTCGAGAACAAGAGGCGAAGCTTGCTGAGTTAATGGGTGTGATCACCCACTATGTGGAGGAGAATAATCTCGGTGAACAAATATTTGTAGCCGACAAACCGCAGGGCATAGAAATCACGCTCAGCGACCGTTTTCTTTTTGATGTGGGTAAAGCAGATGTGAAGTCACCAGCCCTTCCTGCTCTTCAGCAATTGTCTGGCTTATTCAAAGATATCGGGGCAACGATCAGCATTGAAGGACATACGGATAATACACCAGTGTCATCAGCTTCCCGTTATAACGACAATTGGGAGCTATCGGGTGCTCGTGCGCTTTCTGTGCTGCGCTTTTTCTTAGATAATGAAGGACTGAACCCGGACACTTTTCAATATGCAGGTTATGCCGATACCCGACCAACAGCAGATAATACTACAGTAGCAGGCAAACAGAAAAATCGACGTGTAGAGATCATTGTCCTTCGACAGCTTCAAGAGGTGGAATAAAATATAGTTGTTTGTGCTCAGAGCTAAGTTCGGCGGCTAAGGCCATTTCAATTGCCACATTGACCAATAATGGGGTTTCACCTAATAATTTGGGAAAACCTCCCTGATTATTCACCTATTATCGTATCCAATCGCGGAATGAGGGAATTTCTCCCTGATTATTACTCTTTTTAGTCTGAAATAGTGGTTTTACCGAGATGATTAGGGAGGAATTCCCTAAAACCCTAACTCTCACGCTATAATCGTCTAAAATGAGGGAGGTTTTCCCTAATTTCATACTCCACTAGACCCTCAAACCATTCGATTGAGTTTACGAATACTCGCACAATCTACATAAGAAACACAAACAGCAAGTCCCCAAATCACAGAAACTTGCTGCTAAAAACATCACACTTGATCAGACTATTTCCCGTCCCCAATTTCCAATTATTCAGCAACTAACGCGCTATAACCGGCTGCATCTAACAGACCTTTTACAGCATCAGCATATTCTCCATCAACTTCAATCTCAAAAATCCAACCCCCGCCATATGGCTGATCATTGATAAGCTCCGGACTAGCTTCTAATCCATCATTCACCTTGGTAACCGTCCCAGAGACGGGCGAATACAATTCCGATACCGTCTTAACGGATTCGATACTGCCTACGCTGTCACCGGCCGAAATGGTCGATCCCACCTCAGGAAACTCAACAAATACGATGTCGCCTAATAAATGCTGAGCATGGTCCGTAATCCCAACACGTACTACTCGCCCTTCTACTTGCTGTGCCCATTCATGCTCTTCGCTGTAAAGAAGGTTGTCTAATACTTCACTCATTTCAAGCCGCCTCATTTCCAATTTGGAGTTCTAAATTTAGTTATAGCCTAAGTTATCCCGGCTCACAATGTCAATATTACTAACAGGAAATTTAAATTTGTCATTTTTTCGACGTTTTCTTGTTGACAGCGCCCGACTATACCCGTTTAATGGAGACATACAAGAAGAAACGACGTTGTCGTCTTTTTATAGACAATCACCGTTTCTCGGAGAAATATAAGGATAATGTATAATGTGAACCATATACTTTCTTATATTTGAAATAAATATAGTTGCGGATGATGGCATAGGGAGAGACTGTCTCACTTGAAGACGGCGCCGAAGGAGTAAGCCCTAACAGGGGTGAATCTCTCAGGCAAAAGGACCTTTGTCGGACGTATCTCTGGAGAGCATCAGACGCAAGGCTAGATGCGTCAGATCACCAACGGGGAAACCTGCAAGCTAGTTACAGCAGGGTAACTCTCAGGTACAAAGGACAGAGCAGAAAGCAATTTGTGCATTTATGCATGATTGCTTCTGCCTGTCCTTTTTTCGTATGTAATCAGATCAAAGGGAGTGACGACATGGATGCTTTGAGAAGAACACCTTTTTATGATCTCTATTCCGCTTATGCGGAGTCCAGATGCATTGAATTCGGTGGCTGGGAGCTGCCAGTACAGTTTACAGGTATCGTAAAAGAGCATGAAGCCGTTCGCCAGCAGGCTGGGCTGTTCGATGTCTCGCATATGGGTGAATTCATGGTGATTGGGAGCGGTGCAGAAGCCTTTTTGCAAAAAATGACAACCAATGATGTCAGCCGCCTCACAGATGGTGCTGCGCAATATACGCTGCTGTGTTATCCAAATGGCGGAGTTGTCGACGATCTACTCGTGTATCGCCTAAGCGAAGAGCATTATATGCTCGTCGTTAATGCCTCCAACATCGACAAAGACTTCCAGTGGCTGCAAGAGCATTTGACCTCTGAATTCGGCGAAGTCACGCTTACTAATGTCTCTGACGAGACGCTTTTGCTCGCCTTGCAGGGTCCTCTGGCAGAAACCATTCTCGCGGAAGTTACTGATGCTCCTATTTCAACACTCAAGCCTTTCCATTTCATCGAACGCGCCACCGTTTGCGGTGTAGAGGTACTTATCTCCCGTACGGGTTATACCGGTGAAGATGGCTTCGAGATTTACGCTCCGCTGGAAGGTGCAGAAACGTTATGGAACGGACTGCTTGCAGCAGGCGCGCCCCACGGATTAACACCTGCTGGACTGGGTGCACGGGATACCCTGCGTTTTGAGGCAAAATTACCACTGTACGGTCAGGAGCTATCCGCTGACATCACCCCGCTTGAAGCAGGAGTACAGTTCTTCGTGAAGCTGGACAAAATAGACTTTATCGGACGCGATGCACTAATACAGCAAAAAGAAGCTGGCATTCCCCGACGCCTTGTCGGCCTAGAAATGATTGATCGAGGCATTCCACGCTCCCATTATCCTGTCTGGGCAGATGGCGTTAAGATTGGTGAGGTCACAACCGGAACACAGTCCCCTACGCTGAAACGTAACCTGGGGTTGGCTTTGCTTGATGCTAATTACAGTGAAATAGGCACAGAGGTTTACGTGGAGATACGCGGTAAGCAGCTTAAGGCTGTAGTGATTAAGGCCCCTTTTTACAAGTATAAACGCCTTTAGCGTCCATATAAGGACGGTGAGCTTTTAAGCGAGAAATAGAAGAATAAAGTATAGCGTGAAAATTGTACTTTCTTATATTTTAAAAAAGCCAAGGAGTGAAACCTTAATGAAGCACCGTTATCTGCCCATGACAGAACAGGACCGCGTAGAGATGATGGAGGCCGTCGGGATTCAGTCTATAGATGAGCTGTTCTCCGATATTCCTGAAGCGGTACGTTACCAAGGCACTATGCCGATGTCTGAACCACTCGATGAATACGCCCTGCTGCGCCATATGAAAGGTTTGGCTGACCAAAATGCCGACTTTGATTCTCACGCCAGCTTCCTCGGCGCCGGATTATACGATCATCACATCCCTGTGGTCATCAACCATGTCATTTCCCGTTCTGAATTCTACACTGCCTACACTCCTTATCAACCGGAGATCAGCCAAGGTGAGCTGCAAGCGATCTTCGAATTCCAATCCTACATTTGCGAACTAACCGGTATGAAAGTTGCCAATGCCAGTATGTATGATGGCGCTACAGCTTTATCCGAAGCAGCGGTTCTCGCGGCTGGCGCTACCAAACGCAAAAAATTAATCGTCTCCCGTACCGTTCATCCTGAGGCTCGCCAAGTGCTACGTACTTCGGCTAATGCTTGGGGTCTGGAGGTGGTGGAGATTGACTATAAAGACGGTGTTACCGATCAAGCTAAGCTTGCTGAAGCTATCGATGGTGATACTGCCGCAGTACTGATGCAATCGCCTAACTTCTTCGGTAGCATTGAGGATCTTCGCTCGGTTGAGCCGCTGATCCACGCGGTTAAAGGTCTTCTTGTAGTCAGCGCGAACCCAATAGCTCTTGGTGTACTTGAAGCTCCCGGCAAACTTGGAGCCGACATCGTAGTCGGTGATGCTCAACCACTCGGTATTCCAGCTTCTCTCGGGGGTCCAACTTGCGGATTCTTTGCCGTAGCTGATCACCTGATGCGCCGCATGCCAGGCCGGATCGTTGGCCAAACGGTAGACCGTAACGGTAAACGCGGCTTCGTTCTTACACTTCAAGCGCGTGAACAGCATATTCGTCGTGAAAAAGCGACATCCAATATCTGCTCTAATCAGGCGCTGCTGGCTCTCTGCGCATCCGTCTACTTGTCCGTTATGGGCAAAGAAGGCATGCGTGAAGTAGGCGAGCTAAACATTCGCAAAAGCCATTACGCTGCTAATAAACTTAGCGGACTAACAGGTGCTGAACTTGCCTTCTCCTCCCCGTTCTTTAACGAATTTATCGTGAAGCTTCCTGAAGGCAGCAGCGTGAGCGCTATTAATTCGAAGCTGCTGAAGGAAGGTTATCTCGGCGGTTATGATCTGGGCCGTGATTATCCTGAACTTGCTGGACATATGCTGGTTGCCGTAACGGAAAAAAGAAGCAAAACCGAAATCGACCAATTCGCTAGCGCACTGGAGGGCTGTTTATGAAACCGGAGCAAAGTCTAATTTTTGAATTAAGCCGTCCCGGCCGTTCGGCCTATTCTTTGCCACTATGCGATGTACCACAGGAAGAAACCTTGGAGTCTCTGATTCCATCAGGTTTACTCCGTAGCGAACCCGTCGTACTTCCAGAAGTATCGGAAGTGGATGTCATTCGCCACTACACTTCTCTTTCACGTCGCAACTTTGGTGTAGACAATGGCTTCTATCCACTCGGTTCATGCACGATGAAATACAATCCGAAGATTAACGAAGATGTTGCCCGCTTCTCCGGCTTCGCCAAAATTCATCCCTACCAACCAGAAGAAAGTATTCAAGGCGCACTGGAATTAATGTATACCCTGCAAAATGATCTGTCCGCGCTGACGGGCATGGATGCAGTATCCTTACAGCCTGCCGCAGGTGCTCATGGTGAATGGACCGGCCTCATGATGATCCGCGCCTACCATGAAAGTCGCCGTGAGACCCGCACTAAGGTTATCGTGCCGGATTCCTCGCACGGAACCAATCCTGCTAGTGCCTCAGCAGCAGGACTTGAAACGATCACGATCCCTTCCACAGATAAAGGAATGGTCGATCTTGAAGCACTGAAAGCAGCCGTCGGTAGCGACACAGCCGCACTAATGCTAACTAATCCAAGCACACTCGGCTTGTTCGAAACCCAAATCGTCGAGATTGCTGAGATCGTGCATGAAGCAGGGGGCTTACTCTATTACGATGGAGCCAACTCCAATGCCATTATGGGCATTACCCGCCCTGGCGACATGGGCTTTGACGTTGTACATCTGAACTTGCATAAGACAATGAGTACCCCACATGGCGGTGGCGGCCCTGGAGCCGGACCAGTCGGCGTAAAATCTATCCTCATTCCATTCTTGCCACAACCTACTGTGGTGAAGAATGAAGATAGCAGCTTCTCACTTCACTTCGGTGGTCCTGAATCCATTGGACGCGTGAAAGCTTTTTATGGAAACTTTGGTATTCTGGTACGTGCCTATGCCTATATCCGCACCTATGGTCCAGACGGACTGCGTGAGGTATCTGAAAATGCTGTGCTGAATGCCAACTATATGATGCACCGTCTGGCGCCGTATTTTGAAATCCCATATCCGGGTGTATGTAAGCATGAATTCGTGATGTCCGGCAAAAACCTCAAGCAATATGGCGTGCGCACCTTAGACGTTGCTAAACGATTGCTCGACTTCGGCTACCACCCGCCAACTGTGTACTTCCCTCTGACTGTTGAGGAATGTATGATGATCGAGCCGACGGAAACCGAAAGTAAAGAAACACTGGACGGCTTCATCGATACGATGATTCAGATTGTGAAAGAAGCGCAGGAGACACCGGAAATCGTAATCAACGCACCGCATACCACAGAGATTAGCCGTTTGGATGAGACACAGGCTGCGCGTAAGCCGGTTTTGAATTGTTCTTGCGGTTAAACATTCTTCAAAAAATGTTCTAGACAGATAAAAGCCATCCTCCGTTGTTGATTAATTTCGGAAGATGGCTTTTACATCTTATGTACAAATGATTATTTGATGTTTATTATCTAAATTTATAACTTAAGTATCTCTATCAATTCCCATCTCTCGCTGATATTCATCTTACTGTAAATACTCTTAACGATATTCCGCACAGTTCCCTCTTTCACATTAAGATCGTTGGAAATTTGCAGTGCCCCTCTTCTTAGCGACCAGTGATACGCTACCTCTCTCTCTAGGAGATAATCCATATGTGTCACACTTCTCCTGAAATCTGTACTCAATTAACTTCGGGCTTTGTTCCTTCAACTTCAACACAATCTTTTCGGATAATTGTTTAATAAAGAGAATCGAAAAACCAAGTTGCCTCTCGGCTTCGAATGAGATGTCTATATATCCACATATACATTCATTTACCATTATAGGAGCGCATACACAATTCCACTCTTTAAACATTGGCATACTATGCTCTTCTCCACGCACTACTGCAATTGACTCAACCTCCATCGCTAAAGAAACTGCATTCACTCCAGAGACTTGCATCGAAAGATTAGTTCCACTCCTAATTCCATAATGATCTACTTTCTCCTGAAACGTTTCGAATGGACTGACAATATTAATAATATTACCGGCTCGATCTGTTAAGAAAAAGACAAAGGGCAATAAGAGAAATTCCGTTACTTTCGCCAATTCTGAATGTAATACTTCAACCAAAATCTCGTAGGGAACCAGCTCTTCTATAGAAAAGGATTTTTCTGTTTTGAGGTTATTCCAGGGTTGGTAAAATTCACACAAGGAATTATTAAAATTTTTATCTACATCATCTACTGTAAACCAAGCTCGTTCGCATTCAAGAATATTCAAACAATCCATTCTCCCAACTTATGGTATTAATGAAACAGGGCATATCATATCACTCCCTTCAAAGGAAAACAATGACATAAGTCGTTAGGTTTGTGGGAGATTAGTAAGAATTGAAATAACATTGTTTGGGTTATTTTTCTATGGCCGATTATTTGATAAGAACTTTTCACCTGTCCTGTATTCTTTAAATTTCGTCAAAAAAGAATAGAGCATAACAATTACCACTTGTCTATATCCTACCTAGAATATATACGAAATCCATTTTTTCTATGAAAATAGGGATATTCGTTGAATAGAAAAAAATTTTACATTGGGGTCTGAGACTAGCGAGAAATCATGCTCAACATATTTATATCTGTTACTCTGAAAGGAATGAGTTTCATCAAGAGTTTAGTAGGGATTTTCAGTAGAAAGTATACAAAGTCTATTCCATTTTTACTTTTGTTTTCATTATTTATATTGGCATTTTCTGCGATAAATAGAATATTCCCAATAATATCTTTTTTAATAATTATGTTAAATGCTCTGTACATTGTTGTAAAAATAGCAATATTTAAAATTAAAAAATAAATATTTATTTCAGAGGGGATATTGCAATCTAGCGAAGCGCCTTTCAGCCTTTCCTAAACAAAGTTTTGGCTATGTGTAGACAAGCTGATTCCATAATTATAAGGATTTGTAACAAAACAAAAAAAACGGCAAGCCCCATTAACCCGGAGGCTTGCCGTTTGCTTGTTTAAATCGCCGGAGCATTAGTTTTTTCTGCTCTTTTACGCTCTTTTGCCGATTTACGGAAGTAGAACAACTCGTAAATCGCCGGTACTACAATCAGCGTAAGCAGTGTTGCTGCGGTTAAACCGCCAATGACCACAATCGCCAAGCTTTGCGAGACGATGCTGCCCATCTCGGCATGGCCGAACAGCAGCGGTGTCATGGCGCAGATGGTGGCAATTGCCGTCATGAGAATCGGACGCATCCGTGTTCCGGCAGCTTCTAGAATAGCCTCGTGGATACTCATATTGGCTTCATTTTGCTTAATCCGGTCAATGAGCACAATGGCATTCGTAACAACAATACCTATTAACATCAACGCTCCGAACAGAGCTGTGAAGTCAGGCGTTACACCGGACACGATAAGTCCAACAATTGCACCAATCGCCGCGAGCGGCAAGGAGAACATAATCGCCAGTGGAGCCCGAAGGGTTTTAAAGGTGAGTACCATGATTAGATACACCAACCCGATGGAGATTAATGCCGTCATACCCAGGTCGTTGAAATCCTCTGACTGATCAACTGACGCTCCACCTGCAAATAAGGTCACGCCTTTCGGAAGTGTAAGACTATCGGTTTCTTTTTTAATATTCGCACCGATCTCAGATACCTTCTTCGGATCAACCTCTGCTGTAATTCGTACATAAGGCTTCCCATCTTTATGGAACAACATTGCAGGCTCATTCCGAACCTCATAAGTTGCGAGCTGAGACAGTGGCTTCAGCCCCTCAGCCGTCATGAGCGTCAGCGCTTTTAAATCCTGCTCCGTTTGCGGCTGGACCATAGGATCTAACACTACACCTGCTGCGTCACCATCGAGCTCAATTTGCCCCATTGGAATCGGATTAAGCATCGCTGACAGCTGCATTGAAATCTCTTGCGCATTGCTTTGCGCCGGATCTACCTTAAAGGAAAATACAGGTTTCGTATCCTCCATATTGCTGCTGACTTTTTGAATCCCCTCTACGGTCTTCAGCTTAGCGGTAACTTCTGTTGCTACAGTAGTAATATCCGCAAGATTATCTCCGACAATATCAATATATTCGCTGGTAGAGCTGGATCCCATCATACTCATTTGGTTGGCAACAAGCGTTGCTCCAGTATATGAATCTTTTACCTCACGAACATGATCGATAAAAGCCTGAGCATCTGCACCTTTTTTCATAACAACGGTATAGTCCACTAAGGTTTCAGAGGTAACATTCCCCCACTTAGCGGCGTCCGCACTATTCCCTGATTGCATGATTACCGTTTCTGCTTGTGGCTGCTTCATCAAATCTTGTTCTAACTGCTTTCCCTTTTCCAAAATATCTTCGACAGGAACATCCTTCGGATAGTTCATCTGAACAGAAACATAGCTGGCATCTGAAGCATCGAGCGCCCCTTTGGGCATAGTAACATAAGCAGCAATGGAGCCAATCAGAAGCAGGAGACCCAATGATAAGCTAACCCATTTACGGCGAAGATTCCAATCCAGAAAGCGGACAAACCATTTAGAAGGTTCATGTTCTTTCATTGATGTTTTTCTCAGCAGCCATGAGCTTAAAAGAGGAACAACTGTCAAAGCTACTACGAGTGAAGTAAGCAATGAATAGGTCACTGTTAAAGCAAACGGCAGTAAGAAAGCTTGCAAACTACCACGCAAGAGACCCATCGGCAGAAATACTGCTACAGTAGCAATGGTTGATGAGGTAATCGCTCTAGCCACTTCCCCAGTTGCGCTAATAATCATTTCACGGGAAAAAGGTTCTTTTTGCAGCCTACGGTAAATGTTCTCAATCACCACGATACTATCATCGACTAAGCGGCCTACCGCAACCGCGACTCCCCCGAGTGTAATGATATTCAAGCTTATGCCGGAAATGTTCAGCAGATACAAGGTGACCGCTAACGAAAGCGGAATGGATACTGCCGTAATCAGAGTAGCCCGCAGGTTACGCAGGAACAACAGAATCACAATCGTCGCAAATAATGCACCTAGCAATACCTCACGCATCATACTGTTCACCGAGGTAACTACCATATCCGATGTACTGAATACCACTGCTGCTTCTGCATTAGGAATGGTTTTATTAATATGATCTACGGCAGCCTGAATGTTATCTCCGACACTGACTGCATTCGCATTAGCCTCTTTGGTCACTATGGCGAATAGAACGTCTTTCCCGTTCGAACGGCTGACACTTTCCTGATCCTGCTTCAATTCGACAGCAGCGATATCCTGCAGCTTAACGCCCGCAGATACAGGAAGCTTTTTTAAAGTATCCATACTATCTATCGTAGAAACTACGTTAACATTGCCGGTTTGCCCACCAATCGTTTGCTCCCCAAGGGATGCCGATACATTACGTCCTTGAAGTAAACCTAATACTTGTGGAGTCGTGACTCCCTTCTCCGCCATTAACTTTGGGTCCAGCTTAACACTGACCTGCGGAGTTACCTTACCATATAAAGCAACGTTTGCTACCCCTTCAGCTTTTTGCATCTCTGGAATGATAGTTTCTTCCGCAAGCTTAAGATTCTCTTTAGTCAGGCCTTCGTCAAAAGCAAGGGTAACCTGGGATACAGGAATCATGGAGGTATTCAACTGAAGTACAAAAGGAGCCATTACCCCTTCCGGGAACTTTAATGAATCGACGACCTTCTGGACCTCCTGCGCAGCATCCTTCATATTCGTTTTCGAATCATAAAAAATATTCACCTGCGCATATCCGTCTCCGGAAGTGGACAATATTTCCTTCTTCCCTTTCACAAAAGCTGCTCCAGCTTCTATCGGCTTCGTTACATTAGTCTCCATAGCATGTGTATCCTGACCAGGACCCAGCACAGTTACAGTCACTTGAGGATTATCCGCCTCTGGCATAAATTCCATCGGTAGCGAAGTGTAGCTCATCCCTCCCACCACAAGAGCCATGACTACTAAAAGCCCCACCGCAGCCTTGTTACCGAACGACCATTTTGTTAACCATTTCATTTTCTTTTTCCCCTTCCACTCCACATGATTTCTGGCACTCCCCTTATGTCTGTTTGATTATGTATTAATTTCCATCCCGAGATTTAGTTTAGTCATTTTTGGCTGAAGTCAAAACAGCCCTACGGCTGGTTTCGTACTCAGTCTTAAGACGGGGAACTTTCCCCTTCTGTAGACAGATCCCCGTCCTTTTTCTTGATGATGGCAACTTGAACGTGAGCATAAAAAAAAGAGCCCCGTTAGCCATATAAATGGCCAACAGGACTCCCTTTTGTTATGATTTATTTCCCTTCCGCACGTACTGGATCACGGAACATAAATTTCAATAGTGGCGGCGTTACAAGTGTAGTTACAATGACAACAATTATGACCGAAGTAAAATACTGTTGCTGTAACAAGCCACTTTGCAGCCCTGTGGCGGCAATGATCAACGCAACTTCCCCCCGTGAAATCATCCCTGACCCAATAATGGCAGACGAGTGGTTATCAAAGCCTGTAAGACGCGCACCCAGACCGCCACCAAACAGCTTGGTCAGAATGGCAACCACCGTAAGCAAGAGCACGAAGCCGATTTGACTGCCTACCCCTTCAAAGGAAACACTAAGTCCGATACTTACAAAAAAGACCGGCACAAAAATCGAATAAGCAATCGGCTCGAGCTTGGATTCTACCGTATGCTTAAAGGAAGTTTGCGAGATAGCAATCCCAGCCGCAAAGGCACCAATGATTCCTGCCATCCCCATGATTTCAGCGAAATAGGCGAATGCGAAACAAATCATTAAAGCTGCTGAAATGACCGCCTCTGTCACCTTCAGCGGAGCCATCCATTTCATGACCCGAGGAACAATGAACCAGCCGGCAACAATCGCTACGGCAAAGAACAACACCTTTTTCCCAATTAGAAGACCAATAGAAACATCTGCCCCTGTACCGAAAAAGCTCATCAGAACAGCGAGCAAAATAACAACTAGAATATCATCTACTACGGCAGCCCCCAGAATTGTAGAGCCTTCACGTGTGTTCAGCTTATTCATATCTTTTAACACCTGCACCGATATGCTAACTGATGTTGCACTAAGAATAACGCCCATAAACAAGGCATTATGATAAGCAAAACCAAACATTTCTCCTAAGGCGAACCCACCCAAAAAGGGTAATATAATTCCACCGACGGCTACTGCAAAAGCTGATTTCCAGTTCTTGCGCAATTGATCCAGATCCGTCTCAAGCCCCGCTATGAACATTAACAGTAGAACACCGATCTCAGAGATATAATGAATAAACTCTCCATCCTGAACCCAGCCCAGTACCGCAGGCCCCAGTATGATTCCCACAATAAGCTTGCCTAGCACAGCTGGTTGCCCAAGCCGCACAGATAGATCACCAGCTACTTTGGTGAACAATATGATCAGCATAAGATATAAAACAAACTCCATCTTTCTATCCACTCCCTTGTTGTATATAAGAACTGCCAACCAGGAGCTTCTCCAAGCCAAAAAAAGACAAAGAGGAGCCCTTGTTGACAGGCTCCTCCAAAAAACAAATAATTATTCAATTTAACTTTATAAATTATATTATACCTATATTTAAAATAACTGTAAACCAGATGCGCCGATAATATAATTATGCACATTTGATTTGTTCTAGAATGCAATTACTTATTTCAGATAGAACACTTCACGTAAGGGCTGCATAGGCACCTCATCATTGAAATCAAATGACCCTTCAACCATTTTAGAGGTAATCGCATTCCAGCGGTTGCAAGCATCACTTTTGGCAATGTAATCAAAAGCCGCCTTACTATCCTCACACTCATAACAGTAAAAAAATTGATTGCCATTCTGAAAGATGGAATAGTTAGAAATACCAGCCTTACTGTGCTCCTCCAAAATTTCTGGCCAAGGATTTAAATGCATAGCTACATACTCCTCTAAACATTCTTCCTTCACCCGCCATGTCCAAGCCAATTTATTGCTGCTCATCTGCTCATCCTCCTAGAAATCCCCTCTTTTGTACATATTAAGAACTAGGGACATTTGATACCTATTATTGTACCTGAATAGAGTAGTCCAAGCTATGCATATCTATATACTCTGCAAATTTCTTAAGCGTTAATTCCAGCTTCACTCGGACGTAGAATAGCAGAACCAATCGCCAGCAGCACCGCGGCCATAAGACCCAAGATGGCAAAGGGCAGCCATAATTCATTCCAGCCTCCACCTGTAGCAGCGATATCGATCGCTTGGATCGCCCATTTTTGCGGTACAAAATTAGCTGCCTTCTGCATATAGTCCGGCATAATGGATAACGGCCAGAAGCAGCCTCCAAGCATACAGGTCGGGGTCAGGATCAGCGAATTAAGCATGCCAGTATTATTAGGATTGCGAATCAGACCTGCTACCGTACTAGCTAAACCCATGGAAACTAGCATAAATGCTGCAAGAACCAAGAAATACAAGTAGAGCGGTAATCCAAAGTCAAACTGCAGTACATAACGGCCCAAGGCAAGTACTACAACGATTTGAATTAACCCAACGATGAAGCTTCCCAGAAAATTACCGAGGGCAATCTCATACGAACGAACCGGGGCACTGAACATACGTTTCATCGTTCGTTCTCTTCGATCATCCATAATAAGTGACACTGAACTTGTAACCAGCCCCATTAAGAACATCAAAGTAAATCCTGTGACGATGCTTAAGCCCTCTTTTGGATATAAATCATAATCTGTTCTTATACTGCCTACACTATGTTGCTCTGCTCTCTGCATTACGGCAGCAAACTGTGAGTCCGAGCCAGTAGCCTCAGCCCGAGCTGCTCCAATTAGTCCAGCAGTGTTTCGCATTTCATCAGCAATTACACTAATTTTCATTTTTACCATAATTGATGTTTCCGTAGCCTTAAGCTCATACACACTAATTTGCGGCTCTTCTCCAGCAAGCAGTGCGGAGGTGAAGTTTTGCGGTATCAAAACACCGGCTTCTCCGTTCTGATCGATAATACTCTCCCTCAAATTAGCCTCATCTGTCTTCTCTACAAGCTTATAATCACCGGTATTCTCCAGCTCGGTAAGCAAATGTTTGCCCGCTGCACCATCGTCCATATTCGAATATAAAATAGTAGCCGGTCTCTCACCCATACTTCCACTAATTGCTACTACCCCGGCCACGACAAGACATGGCAGAAGAATATACGAAAGCAGCCCATTCCGAGAACCGATCGTTCTTTTCACCATATTCCAAGCAATCGTTAAGATCTTATCCATGGTAACCTACCTTCCGGTACGAGATAACCGCTGCACTGAATAGAACCAGACAGATGATCGACAAAACCAACAGATTCGGCAAAATCTCTGAGACCTCTGCATGCAGCATCATTTTTAGAACAGCTTGTAGCACCCAGTGATTCAGGGTAAATGCCCCGACCGAGTTCACCCATGATTCCGGAAGTGGAGCCATCCCTCCACTAATGAAGGTCATGACCACAGTGATGACATTAACAATACTCCCTGCACTTGCTTTAGTTTTGCTAAACATTGAAATAACAATCGATAACGTCATGGAAGCTATGATCATTAAGAGACAGAAGAGCAGCAGCAAGCCCGGACGATTGCCCCAATTTACGCCGAACAACAAGTGAGTCAGGATAATAATCGCTGCGCACTGCACTACACTTACAACCCCTACGCCTAGCATTTTACCAATAAACAGCTCAGAACCTTTTACCGGCATTGAGGTTATTCGGAAGAGGGTGTGATTTTCTTTTTCATTAAAAAGAGAGCTACTGACGGTCAAACCGCTATATAGCAGAAACATCAGCATCATGGATACCGCATAGAATTGGGAGGCTGTATAGGATAGGCTACCTTCACTGAGCGCCCCAACCTTAACAGAAGGCCGCTCTCCCAAACTTGGTGCAGTAGCGGTCAAAGCTTCTGGACCCAACGTCATAGCTACGGATTGCTTATAGTTAATATTGTTTAAAAAGTTATCGAATACCGTCCCCGCAACCATATTATCTGTCCGATCTTTGCCCAGAACAAACTCTAACTGTGCAGTTTCACCGCTTTGTACTTTCTTGTCGAAGCCTAGGGGAACAATAACCGCATAACCATATTTCCCGGCGCGCAGGCCGCTTTCCGCTGTCTCTCGGCTCCCTACTTTGACCGGAATAATGATATCCTTAAGCTCCGGCGTCTTCAAAAAGCTGTCTATCATCGCCGAGCTTTCATACCCTTCTCCAGAAAGATTAACTACACCAACACGTACAGGGTCAATCTTAGACGCTGCCTTATCACCGATTACACTGGAGAGGGAAGCACCCAGCAGAAAGATCAAAAGCAGCGGTAGCAGAAACATATTGATGATGATTGAGCGTGAAATAAACAGCCTGCGAAGCTCATAAATCATAATTGTCCAAATATTTCTCAAAGCGTTCTCTCCCTCCTTTAATCGCGCAATGTCCGTCCTGTCAAACTAAGGAATAATGTCTCCAGATCCGGCTCCTCAATATTTAAAGAACCAATAACGCCTTCATGTTTAGCAAAAATAAATAAGATATCCTGCAGCTCATCCTGTGAGGAGGGGAGATACATTTCTACCGTTCCCTCTTTACTTTCCACTCTCGTGATCCGCGGGTGTAGACTAAGCTCATTGATTAGCTCCGGAGTGATGTTCGTTGCTTTGACCACTATTTTTTCTTCCTGAGAAACCCGTTCCCGCAGCTCCTTTTCCGTGCCACAAGCAATGATATGTCCCTTATCCATAATCGCTACCCGATCACAAATGGCTGCAACCTCTTCCATATAATGACTAGTGTAGATGACGGTTGAGCCAAGCCGATTCAGCTCTTTGACCGACTCAAGGATATGATTACGAGACTGCGGATCAATCCCTACGGTCGGCTCATCCATAATAATCAGCTTTGGATGATGCATGATGGCACAAGCGATATTCAAACGTCTTTTCATCCCTCCGGAGAAGGTGGCTGGTTTTTCTTTGGCCCGGTCACTAAGTCCTGTGAAAGCAAGAGCTTCCGCCACCCGCTCTTTCAGCAATTTTCCCCGCAAACCATACAATCTTCCGAAAAAAGTTACATTTTCTGCTGCTGTCATTGTATTGTACAAAGCCAAATCCTGCGGAACTAAGCCGATCTTTTTCTTAACCTCCAGTGCATACGAAGAGACTGATAACCCATCAATAACAATGTCTCCACTATCAATCTTTAGCAGGCCGCATATCATACTTATAGTTGTACTTTTACCTGCCCCGTTCGGGCCTAGCAGGCCAAAGATCTCTCCTGCTTGAATCGTAACATTCACATGATCTACCGATAATTTGTTCTCATACCGTTTCACCACATCGGTCAACACCGCGATTGCCATCTTTATCTCCCCTGTCGTGTGTGCTTCTATATTTTCAATTTTATTCTAGGTTGAATTTTTACGGATGTACGAAAGGTCATTTTTTGAAGGTGACTAAAGTCATCTCCTGAAGTAGTGGGATAATATGCTAAGATTATTAAAAAACATAAAGGATGACTAAGGCGTGCCCAGAGAGCTAAACTTATTGCGTTACGGACTCATCTTAATCCCTGCGTTTATTACCATTTATGTCTATCAATATAACGATTATGGAATCTTCACGCTGCATATCCTGATGCTTCTATTCCTTGTGGTCATGGTGCCTAAGCTCCCTCGATCCATTCATGCTTTGATTAGTATCATTGAAATCTTGTTCACAGCCTGGTTATGTTATCAATATGGCAGCATGATGCTTTTCCCCGCTATATCAGCACTGCTTTATTATTCCAGACTCCAGCCTAAAGCAGTGCCTTACGTGTTCACAGGTGTACATCTGATAGCTTTGAACGTTGCACTCCAGAATTCTCCATCGCTCGTAGTGACTTACATTAACTTTTCATTTCTGCTCACTGCCTACCTAAATAAGCTATTATTAAAAGCTGGCCAGCGGCGCGAAGACACTCTTCTTCTATATGATGAGTTGCGCAAAAAGCATTTCGAGCTTGATGAAGCTCGCAACCGCCTGCTGGAGTTCAGCGCGCAAGTAGAAGAGTCTGCCCAGTCCAAAGAGCGCGTCCGAATCTCACGCCAGCTCCATGACGATATCGGCCACCGGTTAATCCGGATTAAAATGATGATGGAGGCCGCCCTCCAGACCTTACCTACCTCTCCCGAGAGCGGAATGCAAATGATGGAACTGATTCGTGACCAGCTGTCGGCCAGCATGGACGATATGCGGTCCGCAGTTAAACGTATCAACTACACTCCGAAGCTTGAGGGAGCTTATGCGTTAGACCGGCTGCTCGAAGAGATTGGGCGTGAGACGGGGATCGAGACCTCATACCAAGTTCAGGGCATACCTTATCCGCTCTATCCTAGTATCCAAGTGATCCTGTACAAAAACGCCCGTGAGGCTATAACCAACGCCTTGCGGCATGGAAAGGCAACTTCCATCCGGATCAAAATTGACTACGCGCAAGCAGGAATCACTATGGAGGTTAGCAACAATGGATCACTTCCAGAAGAAGAGAAGCTCCGCAAATTATTGGGGAGTGGTGGGGACGGGATGAAAGGCATGTACGAGCGCACTCATCTGATCGGCGGAACACTCGAACTAAGGCAGGAGCCACATTTTACAGTCGTCACGCGGCTGCCCATATATAAGCAAGATGAGATTGTATAACGAAAGGAGCCATGCTAATGATTAAAGTGTTGATTGTTGATGACGACCCCTTTATTCGCCAAAGTCTGCAAGTATTGCTAGGTATGGACCCAGATATTGAAGTTGTCGGAGCAGCTTGTGAAGGTAACGAGGCCTTGGAATTACTTCAAAAAGGATTAAAGACCGATGTAGCTCTGATGGATATCCGCATGCCCGGCTGCGGTGGCGTTGAAGGAACTGAGAAGATTAAGCAGGCTTTTCCGCAAATTGCGATATTGATGCTGACCACCTTCGACGACGATGAATATATCATTGAGGCACTGCGTAACGGAGCTAGTGGATATTTGCTTAAAAACATACCGCCAGACCGGATCATCCAGGGCATTAAAACGGTTTTTGAAGGGAACATGCTTATCCACCCTGATATCGCCCGCAAGCTGGCAACCTTTCTGCAGCCTACGGCACGGCAAGAATTGCCACAGTTACAGCCACTGGAATCATTCGGATTGACCAAAACAGAGCTGGCTGTAGTAGCTTCTATCGCTGAGGGGCATAGCAACAAAGAAATCGCCGGACAGCTTTTTTTAAGCGAGGGTACCGTCAAAAATTACATAACGGATATATTAAGCAAATTAGAGCTCCGCGATCGTACGCAAATTGCAATTTTTTATTTGAAGAACATGCGGGGCTGAACTAGTAACATAAAGCCTGTGAGTAGGCCATTGCCAAAGTTGGTTTTTCTTACGTATGACCCCTGATAATCAGCCGAGGGGGCTTACGGACTTCAATGACGCTGCTTCTTGGGCGCGGGCTCGGACTCCAGCGACACTACTCCTTGTGTGCGGGTTCGGACTCCAGTGACGTTACTCCTTGTGTGCGGGTTCGGACTTCAATGACGCTGCTTCTTGGGCGCGGGCTCGGACTCCAGTGACGCTATTTACAATTTTATCGGCGTTTGAGCAGAGTTTCGGACCCCAGCGACGTTATTCCTCAGAAAGAGGCTCATTTGGGATGTTTTTAATGCCAATAGCGGCTTTGGGGTCCGTTACCATTCTAAATAAGCGAAAATGCTGCGATTAGGGTCAGCTGGGTCCGATAGCAACTTCTCGCACGCGAAACTACCATCTAATCAAAAACAAAGATGCCCCATTCACCATTTCATGGCTTATGGGGCATCTTCTAGTTATCCTTCCGCTGATTCCTGCTTGGCTTCAGTGGTTTTTTTTCGTTTAAGTTGGCCGTCCGGAAGGTTCCGGCTGCGTATGCCTGTCTTCATCCCGATGATGCTGTAGATGCTGGAAGGCTTCGCCTCAGCGGTAATCATCCCATCTGTCTCCGGCACCAAAATAATACCGAGCTGATGGTGATCCCCATCATAGATCGGGCTTTGAAGGTATTTGCTCTCCCCTTCACGGTTCAGCACTTCCAGCTTGCAGAACGCTGGATTCATGCGCAGCGCCTCATGTAGCTGCGCCGCATCGGTCAACAGGACCCCGTTGACCTTCAGTAAGATCTCACCGGGCAGGATGCCCAGCTCCTGGCCGGGACTGCCCGGCAGCACGGCCAGCACTTTGCGGCCGCGCGGTGGATGCACGAAGATGGGGCTGATGCTGCGCTCTTCCAGAGCGCTGTACCAGCTTAACCCTTCGTGCAGCACAATGGCTGCGAGCGCCGCGACCAGAGTCAGCGGGCTCCACCAAGCGGCAAGCAGGCTTAAGCCGAGCAGGACGATGCTGTAGATCAGCAGCCGTCCTGCAGTGCGGGCCGCCTTGCGCCCGGGCAGCATGCCCTGCGTCATCTCGCTGAAGCCGATGATGACGGGCAAAGAGACGATGCCAAGGCTGCCGCCGAGCAGCGAGTGCCATGGCAAATCCGTTCCTGCTCCCGATGGGAGCAGCAGGAACAGCGGCAGCGGCCAGAAGGCCTGCAGCTGATAGCCGCCGACGACCATGCCGCGCTTTCCCTTCAGGAAGAGCGGCGTTGCAAGCTTGGCCCCTTGTCTGCGGGCCAGCAGTGCCTCCGCCATGTGCAGCAGCGCAGCTAACACTAGCAAAGCAGGAATATCCATCTCCCGTATGGCGGTGGTAATATTCCCTACCGTTCCACTATCTAAAGCATCTGGAAAGAAAGAAATTACAAACTGAATGATACCTAACAAGCCTATAGAATAGGCAAAGCACAAATACCGCACACGCAGTAGCGACAACACGAGACTAACTACCCAAATGCAGGCTACAGCGGTACCTGATAACGATATTCCTAGCAGAACGGCTGCTACAGAGACGACCAAGCCCATGACTAGACCACTCCATACCGTCCGCCACGTTTCCTGACCCCAGCTATGTAATTTTACATGTATCAGCTTTCGTTCTAATGCCACCTGCCTACGGTAATATAACGCAATAAATATAATAGCAATGTAGTAATACGGCTGGATCAATAAGTGTAAGAACGCAGTGCCCAAGCTTCCTAACAGTTCCTGAATCACATTCAAACTGTTCGTCACACTCCTTTTCGTCCGATGACTGATTTGTATATATTCTAATTCCTCTACGTCGGTTGGCATTTTCTTATCTAAAAGAAAAAAAGAAGGCTGAATTCAGCCTTCTTACTTTTTCGACGCTGCCGCCTTAATTTCCTTCTGAATCTCAGCAATCCCTTTATTCCGTTGGTTGTCGTGAGCAGGGTCTTGAATGACCTTGATCAGCGCCGCTTCCAGCGTCTCCGCTGTCTTGGCGTCAATTATGCCTGTGACTTGGAGCTTTGCTGCACTTTGGAACTTCTTCACTGCGTCTTTAGTGCCAGCATCGAAATAGCCATCTTTACGTCCAGGCTTGTAACCCAAACCGTCCAGCATCGTCTGTGCACTCTTCACATCAGCGTTGTTCATATTATATTGCAGCGCTACGCTCTTGTTAATCGGAGCCACCGAGAAGTAATCCGGCTGCGCTACCGCGATATCCGGTTTAATGCCCTTACCGTGGATCCATGTGCCGTCTGGTGTAAGCCATTTGGCAATGGTAACTTTCAGCAAGCTGCCGTCTCCAAGCTGTTTGTCAAAGCTCGTCTGCACGGTGCCTTTACCGAAAGAATTGTCACCGATTAGCTTAGCTCCTGCCGACTGCTGCAAGGCACCCGCCAATATTTCCGAAGCACTTGCGCTACCTTTATTCATCAGCACGACCACTGGATAAGCTTTACTCGATCCTTTAGAGGTGCTAATCTCGCGTTTTTTGTCTTTGTATTCTATTTGCACTATAGATTTGCCAGCTGGAACGAATTGCTCTGCCATTTCAATAACAATCGGAAGAACACCACCTGGATCATTGCGGACGTCAATAACAAGTCCCTTCATGCCTTGCTTCTCCAGCTTCTCCAGCTCTTCCTTGAATCGTTCTGCGGTATTCAGGGAGAACTGCGTAACCTCGATTACGCCCACATTGTCCTTTTCCATGGTAGCGTAGACTGTTTCGAGCTTCACATCATCCCGGGTAAGAACAAATTCAAGTGGCTCTACAGAGCCGGAACGTTGTATTTTCAAAGTGGCCTCACTGCCCTTAGGACCGCGAATCTTGGCAACAGCTGCATTCAGCTCCATGCCTTCCAGCGATTCACCGTTAACGGACAAGATAACATCTTTGGCTTGAATCCCAGCTTTCTCAGCAGGTGAGCCTTTGATCGGAGAGACCACGACTACCTTGCCATTATCCGAAGAGACCTCCGCACCGATACCTGAAAAGGAACCCTCAATGCTTTCTTCGAATTTCTCAGCTGTTTCTTTACCCATATAGTTGGAATAAGGATCGCCCAGCGCTTCCATCATACCGTTGACAGCACCGTCTATCAGCTTCTCCCGATCTACTGTCTCGTAGTAATTGCTCTCAATCAGACTGAGAGCAGTTCCAAGCTTCTGGGATTCCTTCTGCTGAAGGCCAGTAACCTGCAATGCCGAGGCCAGTCCTTCTCCTGCAGCTTGTCCAATAACATGGCTATAACCCGTCACGCCCAAGGTCACCAGACTACCGCATAGCAGGGCGGCGATAATCATAAACGCCGCTGTGCTTTTTTTTAACATGATGTTCCCACCGTCCCTTCTTGTCCATCTCGCAAACAACTCCATAAGTCCGTCCTGAAAGGTACGGTATCTCTTCCAGTATATGCCGTACGCTCAAATAATATGAGTTATAAGTTCTTAAAAATTAGAGATAAGGCATCGGATTTACTGTCTTGCCGTCGATCCGAACTTCAAAATGGAGATGGGGGCCCGTCGAATTACCTGTAGAACCGGATTCAGCAATCACATCCCCACGATTGACTCTATCCCCAGGACTAACCTTGATACCACCTTTACGGATATGTCCGTAGAGGGTCCAAACTCCGCCGCCATGATCAATAATTACACAATATCCATAGCCGCTATACCATTCAGCTACGATTACCGTTCCGGAATCAGCCGCATGAATATTGGTTCCTTGTGGAACTGCAAAGTCTACTCCAGTGTGTACTTTCCCCTTCTCCCCCGTAATAGGGTGTGTCCGTGGTCCGTAGGAGGAGGAGATTCTTGCCGAGCCTACAGGGAGCAGGAAGGGTCCATCTCCACCAGCATACGCGGTTGAGGAGCTGGAGCTTGAACTGCTGCTTGCCTTGCTGGCTGCGGCTTTCTTGGCAGCAGCTGCTGCCCGGCGTGCCGCTTCTGCTTTGGCGGCTGCTGCTTTGCGCGCTGCTTCCTCAGCTTTAATCTTATCCTTTTGGGTTTCCAAAGCAGAACGTTCGCTTGCCAGCTTAACCAGCTTCTCATTCTGCTCTTCACTTAGATCATCGCTTTCTTGAATCTGCTTATCATAAAATGCGATAAGCTCCTGCTTCTCCGCTTCCTTCTCTTTCAGCAGGCTTCTCTGATTTTCCAAGGAGGTGTATAACTGCTTGGCTTGAGCATATTGTCCCTCAAGCTCCTGCTTCTTCTCTACAACTGTCTGCTTGTCCAGCTTGTGTTGGACTAACAGCTCCTGATCCTGATCCACAATCATCTTAAGTGAATCGGTGCGGCCCAGAAAATCAGAGAAGCTTGTCGATGAGAGCAAAACATCTAGGTAAGATACCGCTCCATCCGTGTACATCAACCGGACACGGGATCCTAAGAGTTCTTCTCTTGAGGCCACTCGTGCCTCTGCTTCATCCAATTCCGTTGCTGTAACGTTAAGAGATTCTTCTGTATCGGAAATTTTGTTAGAGATTTCGGTCATTTTACCTTTAACTTGATCCACTTGCTGCAATACATATTGTAAATTGATATTTGTCTTATTCTTATAGTGCTGCGCTTCCTGCGTTTGGGACTCCGCTTTCTCTTGCTGCGCCTTAGCTTCCTGCACCTCTTGTTGCAGCTGCTTTAATTGCTTATCGATCTCGGCAACACTTGTTTTTTTGGCATATCCATCAGAGGGTTGGAATATAGTGACAGCTAGTAACATTACGGCTAGTCCGGCGGCAATCTTCTTCAACTCGCACTCCCCATCCTTCACTCTTAAATTAAACTTTCAAAAACTTACGAATAGAAACCGTACTTCCCCAGACGCCGATCAGCACGCCTAGTCCTACTAACAGACCTACGAGCAGCAGCCAAATATCACTGAAAGGGATCAACTGCAATCCGAGCATAGGATCTCCCTGTACCGAAGATTCCAAACCGTTGTAACCGGCATATAAAACACCCGAAGTAATCAATGATCCAATGAGTCCAATTAATGCCCCTTCTATAAAGAAAGGCCAACGAATAAAATAATTTGTCGCGCCTACCAGCTTCATAATCCCAATCTCTTTACGCCGGGCAAGAATCGTTACCCGAATAGTATTGGAGATGAGGAACATAGACATAAGTGCCAGCCCCGCTACAAAAATAAAGCCAATGTTGCGTACGGCACGCGTAATTTTAAACAATGTTTCTATCGAGCCTTTGCCATATTTCACTTTGTAGATAGGCTGCTCGGTATGTGTCTTGTTAAGGGCTTGAATCTTCTCAGCCACAAAAGCAACGGTAGTAGGTTCAATAACCTCTACCTGAAGGGTATCTGGAAGCGGGTTATTGTCTTCATCGAACCCTTCCAGAAGCTCTGCTGCCTCCTCGCCCATATCTGCGCGGAGATCTTTAAGTCCCTGTTCCTTGGAGATGAACGTAATCTTGCTGACCTCCGGCATATTGCCAATTTCAGTCTGCAGGGTCTCGCGCATCTTCTGATCTGTATTCAAAGCTAGATGCACTTTGATCTGTACCTGACTGTCTGCCTCATCAGCTACAGAATTTACGTTAAGAACAAGAAGAATAAATACACCTAGAACAAAAAGAGAAACAACAATCGAAGTGATTGAGGCGATCGACATCCAGCCATTACGGAATACGCTTTTGAAGCCTTCCCGCACATGTCGCAAGAAGGTTTTAAAACTCATAACCATATTCCCCTCTCGCTTGGTCTCTGACAATGTTTCCATTCTCAATCGCAAGCACCCGTTTGCGCATTTTGTTCACAATATCTCTGTTATGGGTAGCCATTACAATCGTTGTTCCACGAAAATTAATCTCGTCAAGCAGCTGCATAATGCCCCATGAAGTCTCGGGGTCTAAGTTACCTGTAGGCTCGTCCGCAATAATAACAGAAGGATTGTTGACGATAGCCCGTGCAATAGCGATCCGTTGCTGCTCACCACCAGAAAGCTGTGAGGGCTCACGATTCGCTTTACTTCTCAGCCCAACCAAATCAAGAACCTCATTCACACGTTTCTTGATGACTTTTTTCGGCGCTTCAATAACTTCCATAGCAAAAGCTACATTCTCGTATGCCGTCATTCTTGGCAAAAGCCGAAAATCTTGAAATACAACGCCGATATTACGGCGGACATAAGGGATTTTGCGTGGTTTTAGCTTTCCTATATTGAAACCTCCCACCGAAATCTGTCCTTTGGTAGGCACTTCTTCTCTATAAATCAATTTCATAAAAGTAGATTTACCCGCGCCGGAAGGGCCGACAACGTACACGAATTCATTGCGGTCGATTTTCACTGAAACTCCTTGCAGTGCGTGAGTTCCGTTAGGGTACGTTTTCCATACATCTTGCATTTCAATCATTTTCTCACTTCCCAATTATGACATTTTCCACTTGTGCGAATCGACATTGTCCACCTCAAGTTTCCATAAACTTCAATATTTCCGCAATGTATCTATTGTAACAAATCTGTAACTGATTGAGTACCCCGTAACTGCACGACTATTCGAAAGTTTTGTAGTGACTGGACATATACATATAAAAAAGCACCTAGCGGTGCCTGTTATCAGATGTTGTATCTCCCTTTATTAGAAACTACTTATTTCTTACTAATTTATTATCGGTATCCCACGAAGTGTTCTTTAAGTTCTGTTACAGGGCCGCGCCTGCTTAGCGCAATCCAAATCCCCAAAAGGAGATTAATCATGAAAAAAATCCATGCTGCCCTCATAGTGGTTATTGCACTCGTCCTTATCGGCTCCTGTATTTACGGAGGGCTTCATCTATATGCCAGCAAAACCACGCTTCCAAAGGGTACAACCCTTGCCGGCTGGCAGGTCGGAGGCATGACCCTCACCGAGGTCCGCTCCCAGCTGGATAAACGGCTGCATGCCCTAGAATCCGTCCCTCTAGTACTAAAAGTGGAAGGCAATGCAGATTTACCCCTAACTCTTAGTAAGACAGGATTGAGCTATGAAGCCTCTGCTTTTCAGCAGGGCTTAAAAGAGCTTGCCGAAGGAACACTTTGGGAGCGGGTAAAGGCACGCTATAACTTCCCTCAGCAGTGGAGGCTTGAAACCCATCTGGAAATCGCACAATTTCAAAAAATTCTAAGTCCTACTTGGGAGAAGGAGTCCTTTGGTGAACCAGTGGACGCTACGCGACGAATTACAGGCGATGATCGAATCGTATATACTTCTGAGAAAACTTCCCTGGAAGTTGATTGGACAGCTCTGGAGACTTCCTTAGGAGCAGCTGCCCCCACCAGCTTTAATCATCTGAATACCCTGCTGGAAAAGGGAATCACGATGGAAGTCCCTTTGTTAATCCTGCAGCCTGACATAACTTTAAAGAAATTAAAGGAACAAGGTATCGAGCGAAAAGTAATGCAGTTCAGCACCTCTCTAGGTGCAAGTGGACCTGGACGAAGCTACAACGTGGAAGCTGCTGCCAAAGCTGTGGATGGAACCATTCTCCCACCTGGAGCCGTCTTTGATTATGGAAAAGCTATAGAAAAAGCAAAGGTGAATTACGGCTTCCGTGAAGCGCCGGTGATTGTGAACGGCAAGCTGCAAGCAGGTGTTGGTGGAGGGATCTGCCAAGTGTCGAGCACTCTTTACAATGCCGCACTGCGTATAGGGCTGGAAATTGTGGAACGCCGTAATCATTCCTTGCCCGTCAACTACTTGCCCAAAGGTCAGGACGCAACATTCGCTGAAGGTTATATCAACTTTCGTTTTCGCAATACGACTGGCAAATATCTCATAATTAAAGCAGCTGTGCAGGGTAAATCACTGACCATAAAGCTGTTCGGCACGTTTCCGCAAAATGTCACTTACAAAGTTCATTCAAAAACAGTAGAGGTGCTCCCTCCAGTCGATAAGTACGTAAACGATTCTTCACTGCCTCGTGGCAGCTCACGCGTCATTCAAAATGGGAAAACCGGATATATTGTTGAAACCTACATTACAAAGTATGTTGACGGTAAATCCACTGAGGTGAATAAACTGTCCCGCGACGTATATTACGCACAAAAACGATTAATCGCCATTAATCGTGGAGGCGTGAGCAAATCCATAATCCCGGATGTCCCCCGAAAGCAGCTGGTGGAGGACGGCGTCCGTAGTGAATAGCTAACAACAAATAACCGGTCAGAGCCCCTAAGGTCTGATCGGTTATTTTTGCCAGCAATCTATTTTACCTGTAGCTTACGTTACCCGGCTTTGAAATTTACGATTCAGGGGTACATTAGAAGTAGACCCATAATCAGAAAGGATGAACATCCTATGACAACAGCTCTTGTAAATGATCTTACTGGTATTGTCCGCAGTGCTCCTGCTATTTTTGCCTCACGCACTTGCAGAGAAGCCCTTCGCGTCATGTTTCAGCATCCAGAATCCAAATGTATCGTCGTCTGCAATGCTATGAATGAACCCCTAGGAATGTTGATGAGCGAACGTTTCTTTTTGAAAGCTACAGGAAGATCCGGAGTAGATCTGTTCTACAGAGAACCTGCCATGAAGCTTATGAACAAAACCCCGCTCATTCTTGACATTTCCACTCCACTCGATATGGTATTGAGCCTCGCTATGAACCGCCCGGACCCTATGAAAAATGATTGTGTCATTATCACTCGCAAAGGTAAATTCGTTGGTGTTGCATATACCTCTGACCTTATCCGCGCCCAAGCGTAGAGCCTATTTGCTCTTCCTCTTCTACCCTAAACCTTCCTCAAAAAAGAATATCCGGTGACGTATCAATTCTCCAGTATCCATTCACCTTTTTCAGCTTCACATACACCGACTCACTGCCTTCCTGCCCGCTCGAATAAGGAACTGTTAAGTCAAATTCAGCGGTTGTTGCAGTTTTGGAGAGCATTCGGGCGGTGGCTTTTTCAAACATTAATGAGTTTCCAAGATCCGCATTCACCTGTGACATTCTACCTTCATGCTCCAAAAATTGAGTCTGCACATAATAAGCTGCTGCATTATGCGTGTAGGCTTTTTTTATGTAATTCATCAGCTTCGCCTTTGTCCCAATATCATTGGAAAGGTAACGGTACTCTTGCGCTTTATACATGAAGGTTTCCATCGGGAAAAAGTTGCCCCCGCGGCTAGTATAGAAATAGATTGCTCTGGCATGTACAACAAGCGGTACCACACTTTTTACCGTCAAATTGTTTATAGTAGCTGGACCTTCTTTTCCTGTGCCAATCACAGCCACATTTTTTATTGCCGAGCTTCCCACTGATGATGAAGCTGCCATAACTCCGCTACCTGCTGATAAAAGGCCTAAGGATAGGGCCAACGAACCAAGCATCCATTTTTTGTTCATCTGAAGTTCCTCCTCTTTCATCTAAAAAATACAGGCGATCGCCACTGTTTCAGCTTATGCACCCCGCAAGCTAAAATACCCAATAAACAGAGGAATGAAAACGTATTACAACTCTTTTGAAAATATAAAAAAACTCCACCCTCCTGATTCACAGGAAAAGCGGAGTAATATAGTTAAATAAAGTAGTACAAGAAATCTAATTGGATGCTGCTGCGGTGGCCTCAAAATACGCTGTAAAAGCTACGTTAGCAGTCAAAATGCTCTCCGTATTGTTCTTAGTACGATCCTCGTAGGATTGCTGAAAATTGAAAGAGTCCACATTCACAATACGAGGTAAGGCTTGTAGTTCATCCATCCATTGCCGTATCCCCGAATATGTCCCCTCCACCACTGCAGTCATTTTGATCTGTTTGACCGTCGGGAATGACACCTCAGCTGAACCTGTCATTTGCTGAATCGGGTTAGCCTCATCCAAAACAAAACTAAGATCCTTTAGCCGCGCTTGTGAGGACGTGCTAACCTCCCGCAAATCAACAATCAGACCTTCGCTGTCATCGCCCTTTGGGAGTTCCCCCAGTAATTCCTTCTGTTCTAGATCTCCCTCAGTGCCGCTGCCCTTCAGCTCATTGATTTTGGTTTGGAGCATTTCTGCTTCCTTTTCCAACTGACTGATCTCGCTGCTCTGTGCGGAAATTTCCTTATTGGCCGGCTGAACACCCAGCATATAGAACGCAAACAATATCAGGAATAGAATTAACACACCTAGTACAATGGGAGAGCGATATTTATTGATCTGTTCCATCGCTGCTCACCTCCCCTTGGCTGGCATCCGTTTCACTGTTTTGCTGCTTAGCCGCTGCTAAGTTCACTTTATAAATAGCCGTATACATATTGTATGAAATGGCATCTGCGGCTCCTTCAGTAAGCTTTTGAATAGAGGCATCAGCCGTAAAAGACATTTGGCGAAGTTGTCTTAAATAGTTGGAAGCATCCTCCATAGTGGATACATTTACAGTCAGATCTATAGATGTCCGGTAGGTATAGTTAATATCACGGATTAGTGCCTCCTTAGGCAATCCTTCCACTAATTCGTCCAAGATAGGGACTGCAATCACCTTATTGTCCTGAAGCACTGTGATGGCTGCTTTCCGATCTAGCTGTCCTGGTCCGCTGTTCTTAAGCTTCGCGAGCTCTACTTGAAGCATAAAACTGCGATCCTGCAGGCCTTGCAGCTGTTCTTTACCGTTAGAGATTTGACCCTTATTGGCAGAAAAATAAATCCCCGTTCCGATCATCCCCAGCAGCCAAATCGCTACAAGCCCCATCGTGACATAAGGAAATAGCAACGTCTCCCGATCTTCTCTCGGCAATAGATCAATCGTATCCGTGTTGATGCTATTTTTTAGAGCGGTTCCGGCAGCTACGCGGTAATCATTTAGTTCAGGGTCAGAAACAGCAGCACTAGCCATCTGTTCCAGACTTATTGGTGTTATTTCAAGTTCAGCTAGGGACTGCTGGAGTTCTAGGTCCAATTGTTTACGAATCGAGGGAGTGCCCGTAATCACTAAATTGTTGATACGAGTGGAACCGTCATGCAAGCTGTATTGATAAAAGCTGAGCATACGGGAGATTTCCGCAGTGATTTCCACCATTTGCTCGGGCGATAAATGTTCTTCTACAGCGACAGCTGTTTCTGCCAAGGTTTCACTGTCTGTCAAAAGATCCATTCCCGCTAAATTTCTTCCTTTATGTAGATCAAGTAAGTTTATCGTACGAATAAAGACCGGATTCCCGTTTCTGAACATATAAATGTCCATTACCGATGGCTCCATATTAATCAGCATCGTCTCCGCAAAGCTCTCCCCGTGCCCAGTGGTTATAGCACGCGCCAAGGCGGTTGCCGAAATTTCGACACTGCTTATCCGGAGACCCGCCCGCTCCAGAATTTCTACGTAATCCTGAATCGATTTTCGCGGAGCAGCAAATACGAGCAGATGGCTTTGCTCCTCATCCACTTCGAGCGTTACATAGTCGTAGACAGGATTTTCAAAAGGTAAATGCAGTCCCGTCTCCACTTCCAGCTTCACGAGTTGTTCTACCTGTTTGTCATTGGTACTAGGAATACTCATTTTACGGATAATGATCTGCGAGGGTGGAATGGACAAAGAAACCTTACTTCCCCTTAACCCTTCCTTCTTCACCCACTGCCTTACCCGATCATAAAGCGCCTCGCTATCCGCCACCTGATTCTCAATGATCATGCCTGGAAGGAGCGGGAGAAACCGTTTTTTACGGACTTCCCATGACTGTTTATTCTTAAAACTAATATAACGGATTCCGGCAGCTTCAATTGAAAGTCCGGCCACTTTGGAGCCTAATCCAAGCATGTGATCAATGTCCTCCTATCCGATAAGCGAGAGATACGCGCCGATGATGTGTGAACCATATCCAAAACTAATTAAAGCTCCTATAGCTAACCATGGACCGAAGGGTACCGGCTGTTTACGTTTGATTACACCGAGCAGCATCAGCAGTCCGCCCACCACGCTCCCAAGCAGACAAGCCACAAAAAAGGCCAAAATTACATTCGGAAAACCAATCACCAAACCCAGCAGCGCAAATAACTTCACATCTCCAGCCCCCATGCCACCTAATAGAACAAAAGGGATAAGAACCCCTCCCCCAAGCACAGCTCCTAGCAGATGATGCCATATCGGTCCATCCGGAAATAACAGTACAAGAATCAGCAGCAGCGGTAAAAAAAACAACAATACCTTATTGGGAATCAGCATGTACTTCAAATCCGCAACCGTCACGATAACCGCTAAACTCACAAGAATGAACCCGATGATTCCCTTACCCGTCAGGCCAAATTGCAAATACACCCATAAAAAAAGCAAACCCGTTGCCGCTTCTCCAAGCGGGTATAATGGCGATACCCTTGTGCCGCAGTATCGGCATTTGCCTCCTGACAGCAGGTAGCTTAGCACCGGAAACAAATCCCGCGCTTTCAGCCGCGTATGGCAGTTCGGACAATGTGACGGCGGATTAAGCAAGGATTCCTTGGCCGGCACCCGCAGCGCCACTACGTTATAGAAGGAGCCTAGAATCAGGCCCAGTAATGTGATGTAACTTGCGATAAATATCGTCATGGCTGTCCTCTATTAGCTTCTGGATTTTAAAAAAAGGAATCGGGAAGTCCGATTCCTTAGGATAGATTGTAAGTTTGAATTTATAGAGATTAATTAGATACTCCTATTAGCCACCAGATCAATTTGTTGGTGTTGGTGACGCTGCTGGCTCTGCACTAAGCACCTTATCAGCGGAATATTCACCACTTTCACCCGTAGGAACTGGATCTAATGTTACTTTCTGAAGTACACCGTCCGAAGTATATACTATTGTTGTTTTTGTACCATTTAATGATTTTTTTGTACTAGGCAAAACAAGAGTCTGATCAATATATTTTTTATCCTTAAGTGCTTCAAGAGTTACTGTCTTACCTTTAAAATCTCCATCTAATTCGCCCATAATATACATACGAGATGCATCATAAAGCTGTCGAGCAGTTGCTAAATCTGCATCCGTTTTTGATTTATTAATAATTCCACCAATCATCGGTATTGCAATAACCGCAATAATCCCCAAAATAACGATAACCGCCAGCAACTCAATCAGCGTAAACCCCTTTTGATTTTCCTCTTTGCTTAATCTTCTCTTAATCGCTTGTGCTAACATTTGATTTCCCCCTCTAAGTGGTGTGTGAGTGATAAAACCTATATTCTTCATTTCAGTGAATCCAGCATCATCTTCCTTGTGCTTACGGAAACAGCTCGTCCATCGTCGTCTAATCGCCAGCTTAAGTTCGTGGATCTTGCCCCGCCTCCCCGGCGTCACCCCTCTCAATATATACAAGGAACCAAGAGGTTCACATATTACCGTACAGACTGAACATTGGCAGCATAATGGCGGCCACAATAATACCTACAACAGCGGCTAGAAAAGCAATCAATAATGGTTCAAGCAGCGACTTCAAACGGTCGACGGTATTCTCCACGTCCATCTCATAAAAATCAGCTACCTTGGACAACATCGTGTCGAGCGCCCCTGTCTCTTCGCCAATCGCTATCATCTGCGTAACTAGTGGCGGGAAGACCCAGGCTTTTTTTAGCGGCTCAGATAGTGGATTTCCTTGTCTCAACGAATCCCCTGCACTACGGATGAATTTCCCGATGACCTTATTTCCTGCTACCTCCTCAACAATCACCAAGGACTGTAGGATCGGTACAGAGCTGGCATAAAGAGAAGAAAAAGTACGCGTAAATTGAGCAATCGAGCCTTTTTGATTCAGCTTACCGAACACAGGTATCTTAAGCTTGGCATAATCCAAGGCGTAAGCACCCTTTTCCGTACGTTTTGTAATCTGAAAAGCTATCACTAGGAGAAGTACTCCGAGTATCCAGAAATACCATTGACCTTGAATGCTTTTGCTAAGTGCCAAGACCATCTGTGTAATTGCCGGAAGCTCGGCATCCATCGATTCAAACATCGTTACAAACTGCGGCACAATCGCCCAAAGTAGATAGATAACCGCGGCAATCGCCATAACCCCTACGGTAATCGGGTACGTAAGCGCTGATTTTATCTTCTCTGTCGTGGTGTGCTGTTTCTCAAAAAACATAGCCAGCCTGTCCAACGTCCCCTCAATATCACCGGATTCCTCACCAGCACGGATCATGCTGACAAATAGCTGCGGGAAGATTTTTTTATGATCCTGAACGGCTTGTGAGAACGATATCCCGCGCATCAGGCTGGAATTAACATCTACTAACGCTTTACGCAGTGGTTTACTCTCAGTCTGCTCTGCCAAAATACGCGTTGCATCCACAATTGATACTCCCGCCCGCATAAGCGTGGCAAACTGCCTGCAATAAATGATGAAATGAAGCGGCTTAACGGGATTACCAATATAGATGTCCATCGATAAAATTGTGGTTTTGCGTTCAATCAGTGAAAATACCGTAAGTCCCCGCTTGCGTAGCTCCTCCATCGCCGTAGGTTTATCGGTTGCTGTTAGTTTCCCTTTGATAGATTTGCCCGCGGATGTCTTCACCTGATATTCAAAAAGAGGCATCAGCTGCTCACCTCCGCCATAAACGCCTTAGCTGCTGCTGGATCAATAAGCCCCTGTGATAAATAGTCACGGATGCTCACGTCCAAGGTGTGCATGCCTTGTGAGCGTCCGGTTTGCATTACATTTTTGATCTGATGTGTTTTTTCGGTACGAATAAGATTGGCTACGGCTGGTGTATTGACCAAAATTTCCGTTGCGCATAAACGCCCCCGACCTCCAGCCCTTGGGAACAACCGCTGACTGACTACTGCCAGCAGTACTGATGCTAGTTGTGAACGAATCTGTCCCTGCTGATGGCCCGGAAAAGCGTCGATAATTCGGTCAATCGTCTGTGGTGCGTCTGTTGTGTGTAAGGTTGCCATCACAAGATGACCTGTCTCTGCGGCCGTAACCGCTGCTGAAATGGTCTCCAAATCCCGCATCTCACCAACGAGAATAACATCCGGGTCCTGACGTAAGGCAGCACGTAATCCATTAGCAAAACTAGCCGTATCACTTCCCACTTCACGTTGATCTACTAGACAGGTTCCATGGTTATGTAGAAATTCTATCGGATCTTCCAACGTCACTACATGCTTGCTCTCCGTCTGGTTAATATAATTCAGCATAGCTGCAAGCGTGGAAGATTTGCCGCTGCCTGTGGGACCTGTAACCAAAATTAGACCTTGTGGCTTAAGCGACAAAGTAGTTAAAATCGAAGGCATCGACAGCTGTTCCAGACTCGGAATCTCTGCAGGAATGGCCCGGGCAGCGATACTAACCTCGCCCCGCTGACGATAAACGTTCACCCGGAATCTTACCCCACCATCAAGCGGATATGAAAAATCCAACTCGCCCGCATTCCGAAATGCTTCCATTCGTTCATTACCAAGTAGCGTTTTGGCCATATCTGCCGCTTCTTCAGCAACCACGGACTCACCCTCAAGCGAGTGCAGCTTTCCATCCATCCGAATAACCGGCGGTGATCCTACGGAAATATGTAAGTCAGAAGCTTTGGAGGAGTAAGCCGTTTGTAATAGTTGTCTAATATCCCGCGTATACGTTGGCATTAGCCGCTCCCCCTAAGTTAGAATGCTAAATCCCTGTTAACCTCTAATGTGAGACCGTCTCGCGCATGACTTCTTGAAGCGTTGTAATTCCTTGACTGACCTTGAGCAGTCCGTCATCCATCAGTTGAACAAGCCCACGCGCTTTACCTGCTGCACGCAGTTCTTCTACTGAGGCAGTGTTTGTTATGAGCTGCCGGAAGTGATCATCAATACTGAGTACTTCATGAATCGCTATTCGTCCACGATAACCAGAATTGTTACAGCTACCACAGCCGCGTCCACGCTGTAATTCTTCCGCAGGTAGTCCTAAGCTACGTAGCATAATTGCTTCCTGTTCAGATGGTTTGTAGATTTCTTTGCAGTCAGTGCAGATTTTGCGCACCAGCCGCTGTGCTACCACACCAATCAGCGAAGAAGCGATCAAATATGGTTCTACCCCCATATCCCGCAATCGGGAGACAGAGCTAATCGCATCGTTTGTATGTAAAGTAGACAACACTAGATGACCCGTTAATGAGGCGCGAACCGCAATTTCAGCAGTTTCCGCATCCCGTATTTCACCAACCATTACGATATTCGGATCTTGTCGAAGAATCGAACGTAGCCCAGCTGCAAAGGTTAGTCCAATAGCCGAGTTTACGTGCACCTGATTTACTCCTTCAAGCTGGTATTCCACTGGATCTTCTACTGTGATAATATTTGCGCTTTCTACATTAAGTTGATTCAATGCTGAATATAAAGTTGTTGTTTTTCCGCTACCTGTAGGGCCCGTGATTAGCAAAATCCCATAAGGACGAGCTATCATCTCCTTAAAAGCTTCTGCATTCCCCTCACTGAATCCCAAAGCATCTACGGATTTGACCCCTGTGCTTAAATCTAGCAGCCGCAGCACAATCTTCTCTCCGTGCATCGTTGGTAATGAAGACACACGAATATCTACCATTTTGTAATCGAACTGCATTTTGATCCGCCCGTCCTGCGGCAAACGCCGTTCTGCGATATTCAGGCGGGCCATTATTTTCAGACGGGCGGTGATAAAGCCCTGCATCTGCTTAGGAATAATCCGCTCTGTCCGTAAGGTTCCGTCAATGCGGTAGCGGATGGTTAAATTATTTTCACCTGGGTCCATATGTATATCAGACGCCCGCAGAGCAACTGCCTGCTGAATCATCTGGTTGACCAAACGTACGATTGGGGAGTCCTCATCTGTAATCTCGGTCTCTTCTATTTCTTCCTGTGTCGGGAGTTCTACCAGCATCTGATTCATAGAATCGCGCATGCCATAGTGACGCGCAATCGCCCGCTGCAGCTCATCTCTCGTAGAAATAGCGGGTTCGATCCGGAAGCCAGTACTCATACGTAAATCTTCTATCGCAAAATAATCCAGCGGGTCCGCCATTGCAACCATTAGCTTGCCGCCCTCTTTTAAGAATGGAAGCACCTGATATCGCTTAGCCATACTTTCAGGGATAATTTGCGTGATTGCGGGATCTATCTGGTATTTAAATAAACTGACATGCGGGATGCCGAGTTGAAATTCAAGCACTTCAATCAGCTGCTGCTCCGTGATATAGCCTTGAGAGATTAGCAGATCGCCGAGCTTCCGTTTGCTCTTACGCTGTTCTGCGAGAGCCTCAAGCAACTGGTCCTGCGAAATAATATTATTTTCTACCAGCAAGTCTCCCAGTCTCTTTTTCGCGATAGCCAAGTCTATTCATCTCCGTATGCCGCTATTTATGCCGGCTGAAATAATGGATATTTTTTATAGAAATAGAAATCAAACTTCCAGCAAAATTCGTTCAAAAACGAAAGATATAATTACCATTAATACACCTTCCATAAATTTGTCAATTTTGAGTATTTTTCATTCTAACTAGGACTTTAGTTATAATTTAATAGGTATATTTCAATAGATTTATGTTGTCTATCAATGCTGAATGTCCTAGAATGTATATAACATAGATTGGATAATTTTACAACGACACGGAATGAAAAAGGCTGTCGGAATCTAGCATATACGAGACGGAATACGACCATATCTGCCAATAGTTAACAATCAGGGAGAGATGACAATGAAACTTGCCAGCAACAAAAAAGTTTTTATTTTTACAGTAACTACCCTGCTTCTCCTTCTGCTTGTTCTGCCTATCAAAAATCACTTTATGAATGTCGATGCCAGTTCAAATGAATACCAAATTCGTATGCTGGAGATTACTGAGAGTGGGGTTAGTGAGCTTGCGTCTCTAAAAGCGGGAATATCTAACCTTACCATTGACACGATGAGTATGAAGCGCTTTGTGGCGCTGCGGGATGATCTGGACGGAAGATATGATGCGGTATATATCGGGAAGGGGACTTACAACCCTGCACAGGTAAGTAATCAACAACCCGCCTCGGAGGAAAATAGAGCCAGGGCCCTTAATACCATAAGTATGAAGAATGACATTACTCATCTGAAGGCTGATCAAATTACGAAGGAATTTATCAACAAGGGATTATATGTTTTTTTTCATAGCCAGCCCTTTAAAGACAAAGATGCAAAACCTCAAACTGAGCAAGGTATACTGTACAGCTCTTTTAACAGTTATCGTCTTTCCACCTCCAACCCAAATGTTAAGTTTGTGGATGACAGTGAACTCGCGGATATTTTTGCCGATTTAAAAAAACAAGACTCCAAATACATAAGCAACTTGAAGAAACGCCCTCGTCTACAAATTACGAATAGAATTCCCAACTATGACCCTAATGCAACTAACAGCAAAATCTATGTTCCTGGGGAGAAGCTTTCTTTTAATTTCAATGTCACCATACCCTCAACACAAAATAGTGCTCCACTCTCAGTCAAACTGTACGTTGGTCTTGATAAATCCATCAAAATGGGAGAAAAACAAGTCGTTTCTGAAACTGAGATTAGTACATCCAACGGAACTATTGAATACATTTTGCCAAAAACATACTCTGGGTTACTCTACTGGAAGCTAGAAGTTAATGATTACCACAGTACACAATTAAAAGACTTCGACAGCGGTGTAATTCGTTACCGTGGCGAGAAAACCATAGTAAATATTCTTCAGGTTATGCCTGACACTCTAACGGAAAGTAGCCTCCTGGACAATAGTAATATGAATCCAAATTTTCTCGATACATCTGACTATAAGCTCGATATAAAAATCAAAACGATGACTGAATTTAAAAAATATGTCGATGACAGCTATGCTGCAACACATAGTTACGGACTAAATGGCACCTATGACATGCTCATCTTTGGATTTGTAGACGAATACTACAAAAAATCTAATTTAAACACTAATGCGATCAACGCTATTACACAATTTACTGGTACCTTCAAGCAAAGCGCCTTGTTCACTCACGATACCATCATTAATTTAGATGCAAATAAAAAGAACTGGATCAATAATTTCATGGGGATTACTGGTCAGGTGAATCCTGAGACCAACTTAGGCCATAATGCCATCAATCTTTCCACCAAGGTTAAGCCGGTAAATGACGGGCTTTTGATGCAATATCCTTTTTATCTAAGCAAGAGGGACGACAGCAACCAGCAAATCAATATTTCCACACCACAAATTGCACCAACACATAACCAGTACTTCACACTTAATCTGGAAGATCCTGAAGTAGTATCTTGGTATAACATTCAAAGTGAAGCATCAGGTACGAGGATAAAACCAAATGGAGAATATAATCAATACCAACGTGATGCAGAGGATAGCTGGAATCAATATTACACATATTCCAAAGGAAATATTACCTACTCAGGTACAGGTCACTTTTTTGGAGTAAGTGATATTCCAGCCAATCTAAAGAAATTCCCTGTCTGGGAACAACAATTGTTCGTTAATACTATGTATCGTGCTTTTATTGGTGCCAATCATGCTCCAGAGATTACCGTGCATACGCCGGCTAATGATTCATCGATTCCGTCTTATCAAGAAACACTTCTTGTCGACTATACAGTAACTGATCTGGACTTTAACGATCGTGATCTAACAACTGAAGTCCGTTTCAAATCAGGGAACACATACTTTCCTATGATTGAAATAAGCAAGATGGACATCAAGTCCGGTCAAAATATATATAGAACAGTTGACAATCCGCTTCCTAACGGAGGTCTACTCGACATCGAAATTAAAGCTTGGGATCAAAATGGGGCGCTCTCAAGTAAAACGCTCAGAGTAAATGTCCTGCCGTCGAACACCAATTTGAGTGTAACACGATCTCTCTCTCAGAATGTTGTGAATGGCAAAATAGAAAAGGGAGAACCGGTCACTCTTAGTTATTCCATCACCCCAAAATCTGTACCGTTTGATAAAGTCGGCACGGTCAACCAGACCTCTAACACACAATTAATATCGGATATTGTATTTACCGAGAATCTCCCACCTAACCTGGAGATTTTAGGAGAATTACCAGCCGGTACGATAGTCACTGGAAATGCAACCAGTGGGTTTAGATTGACACGCAATCTAAATAACATAACCTATTCATTGAAAACGGTGAACGGCGCCCAAATCTATAAACCAGACTCTGAACAGCCTATAACGTTCCAAATCACAGTTAAACCGACCGAGACCCAAACCTATATTTTAAATGATTCCAAACTTAGTTATGTCGATATTCATGCCACATTGCCACCTCTAGGAATCTTAGGTAAATACAACGCATTTATCCTTCATACCACTTCACTTCGTGGAGGAACTATCAAGGGACCACTGGCTTCCGGGGGAACAGTCAACTTCAACAATGCGGGTATTACAGTAAATGAACAATTTAAAGACCAAGTGCCATATGGTATTGTCACGGGCGGAGATGTTTCCCTTCCCGAAGGAACAGTTTACGGAAACCTAATGGTTAAAGGCACCGTTAAAGACCAACGTCCTGGTTCTATCCAAAATGGTACCATCAATTACGGAGAACTTCTCGATTTCAGCAAGCAAGAGAGTTATCTCCTTGGACTCTCTGATGCTATTGCCAAGCTGCCTTCCAATGCCACGGCGACTCATGAATACGGAAAACTTACGGTCACAGGTAACTCAGATATCAATATTGTTAATATTTCTAGTTCAGCGTTAAATACGCTTAACAGTTCCGAGCTTAAGGTTCCGCAAGGATCAACTGTAATTGTTAATGTACAACAAGACAGTAACAGTGAACCATTCTTACATTTCCCACTGGGGAGCGACGGTAGCCGTGTGCTATTCAACTTCCCTAGCGCCAAGCCTTTGCTAATTTCCCAAGCCAACGTATACGGAACCATTCTGGCACCACGATCTACTATAAACTTTGATGGAGGACAGGTGTATGGAACAATCATTGGAGCTTCAATGAATATGAGTAGTGCCACTTTATACCATTTCCCTTTTGCCGGTAGCCTACCAGCGGAAATCTATCCGCTACCTGTTCCAATCCCAACAGATCCTTCATCGACTAATTTAGCGCGGACTACAATTTCGTTTGAGACTTTAACTTTTACAGCCGAATATAAGATTAACGCTCTGCAATTGGATGACAAAACTATTTATATAGGAGATGAGATTCGACTAATCCCAATAGTTACGCCTTCAGATTTAAGTAATTCTGCATTCCTCTGGACAACTAGTAATGCTTCAGTTGTGCAAATAGACTCCAACAGTGGCGATATTATCGGTTTGGCCAAAGGATCAGCACAAGTCACTGTTAAGGCTCTTGATGGTAGCGAAGTTACTGGTACTGCATTCATAACTGTAGAAAAACGTAATTCTCGTTCTCTATCAATTAAAGGATATGAAACAGGGCAAATCAATGAATCCATTTCGTTAACTGCCTCGTACGTTCAAGACAGTAAAGAACCTGAGACCAACATAACCTATATCTGGTCCGTTAAAAACATTACCTCTGGGGCAAGCACTGCTGTAATTAATACCAATCCAGAGTATCCCGGTGATGATACCGAAAAGATTTTCAGTGCGACGCAGTCAGGAACTTACCTAGTAAGTCTTACTGTAAATTCAAGTAACCCGGTTCCAATTACCCAAGAGAAAACCATAACAGTTACTAACCCACTAACCTCATTGTCGATTACAGGTCCAACAACGGTATTGATTGGAGGGCAAATCGATCTAAGCGCAAGTAGAAATCCTACGGATGCTGATCCAGCAACGCTAAGATGGAGATTCGTGAAATCAACGGATAAAAATATTACGGATGACACTATTACGAATGATCATATTGCTACTCTTACGCCTTCTAGTGATGGCTCAACCGCTAAATTGACGGCTGGTAATACCGCTAAAGAAGGACTGCTGATTGAGGTTTCATTCAAAGATATGACTTCAACACACGAGGTTAACATCGTTGATGCTTTGAAAGGGTTAAGATTTAAAGAACAGTCCATTACTATTGAAGTGGGCCATACTTTCCCGTTAACCAATATTTTATGGGCATTCCCTACCTCCATCTCGATCGAGCAAATCAAAGGTAACTTGAGTTGGGTAAGCGACAATTCTGGAATCGCCAGTGTCGATAATGGAACCAATATTGATAGCAGAGGAATTGTTACAGGTGTCAAAAAGGGATCAACCACCATTACAGTGACTTATACCGGAAGCACAGGCACAACAGCAGAAGCAGATATTACGGTTAAGGTTGTAGAACCCCAGAATGACGATCGTTACTAATCTTTACATTTAAAAATAAGAAACTTCCAACGAAAAAAAGGTATCCCTAAGAACTCGCTTAAGGATACCCTTTTTCAATTGGTCTCAATGACTCACAAGCTCCAGAGGGCCTACAGTTACATTCACCTGCTGCACACGCGGGAGGCTAGACTGCTGATGAGTAAAAACATCCTGATTATATTGAATCTGAAAACGGTGACCCAAATTATATCGATCCGCATCCTGATTTACAAAATTAAAGCCGAGAGCCGGATCTAAGGGCTCAGTTACTCCTCCTAGTACTGCGTTTACTGTAAGATTCCCTTTGGCAAAGAAGCCACCATTTAACCAAAAGATTGACCCCACTCCGTACAAATCAGCGTCACTATCCGTGTAAAAAAAAGCTTTCATATAAAATGAATCCTGCTCAACTTTTTTCTTAGGTGGATTAGTAAAAGTATCAATCCGGTTAATGAGCACATCTCCTTGAGATATGAGGACTAACTCCTTACTACTTAAACCTTGGATCACGGCGTCCTCGACTTTCGTTTCTCCTAAAACAAACATAGTAGAGTTGAATTTCACCTGACCTTTAATAGTAACATTACCTGTAACTAGAATATTAGCTTGAATCTCTAAAATTTTAGTTATATCTGGACTATAGTTATTTACCTCCAGATCACCATTAACAATAAGCCATTTGGGCTTATTAGAAGGATTACCTGTTTTGGCTTCATCACTAAACTTTAACTGTTTGTAATCAATTCCATCGATAAGCATATTACCGTTATAAATCGTAGAATTATTTAAATCTTTATCCAACAAGGAGTTCTGATATATTCTCAATTGTTCTTCGTATTGGCTGCACTCTAGTTCATACTTATCCTTTTCTTCTTTTGTCGGATTATCTTCAAGTACTGGCTCAGTGTAGGGTGGATTCTCATCGGGTAGTCTATCCAATGCTGTTGCACTTAAGTAATCACCCAATCTCCCTTCCACAATAGCTTGCTCAAGTTCAGACCTTTTCCCGGTCAACCCTGTCGCTTCCTCCACTTTATCAAGAAACGATTCCAGCACATTAATCTGCACGAACTTTTTTTGCGGTTTGATAAACACCTGCTCTTTATTAACTCCCAGTATGTTAGGAAGAATAATTGAGGCGTTGTTTTTATTTACTGCTGCATTAATAATTCCATTTCCGGAATATTTAATACTTTCAAGTGATTGCACATGCACCTCGGGAAGAGGTTCCGTAGATGCTAGACTGGCAGGGTCTTTTAGTAATTCTACTTTAGGATATTGAGTCTTTTCTTTAAGATCTTTCACTTTCTTATACGTATAAACAGCCGTATCGCTGATGTTTAGTTCTTCACCCGCATATATATTGCCATGGAGACCAGGTGCTCCGTTTAATGTTAATACTTTTTCCGATCCAAAAGCATATTTAAGAAAATCAGGATAGGTATCAATGACTATCTTTTGTCTCAGCTGTCTGATGACGCCATTAACTGTGGCTTGTGCTTCAATATCGACATAATATTTTTGCTTATCCTGCTTCTCATAGGTGATGCTTTTGATCGTACCGCCAGCTCCAGATAACCCCGTACTTACGCCATTGTTAACGTCGACAACTTTGGTGGTCACCTCATTAACAATGCTTTTAATCTCATCTTCCATATGATCAGGATCAATATCCGTACGCCCATCCAACTTCGTCTGTATGTATGCCGCTGCTTCATCGAGCCCCTTTTGAGCCAGATGCAGGCTCTGCACGTCGTTTTCCCTTGTCTCCGTTCGTTGTGCGCCACCCATCGTTGCCCCGAGTACAGCTACTCCGAGTATAGTAAGTAGAAGAGCAACAAACATAACTAATACTAGGGCTGAGCCTCTTTCATTATTCTTCATCCCTCCTGCTCCTCCTAGAATCCGAATTTACTTTTCAACTCCAATGGGTAATCCCTTCCGTCGTAGCTCTGAACTAGCGATAAATCTATAGATATCAAGCCGCTATCACAAGGGATGCTATTCTGACACTCTAAAGTTATAGCAGAACCCTGTTCTAATTTAGATATCGTCTCAGTTCTTGCATCTACTGGTGGATCGACTACATTAGGATTTGCTATTGTAAGAGCACCATTAACAATACGAATCTGAGACTTAGTTCCATCCTGACGTTCTAACGTAATGTAGCTATCAATAATAGTCCCTGCATCATTTTTGAGAATAGTTGGAGTGACCTTCTCAGGAGCAAATGTATACAACTCCGTTATAATTGCGGACATTAACAAATCACCTTCGTCTCTTAATGAGTTTTCAATCGATATTTTATGATAGCTTCGTAAGCCCAGCATTGTTATCCCCGAAATAATTCCCGCTGCAACTGTAAACAACGATAGTGCCACAATTAGCTCCACTAATGTAAAGCCGCCTTCTCTGCGAAGAAGATTAACGAATTTTCTCATCGGTGATATATCCCTCCACAACAGGTTCACTTTGGGGTCCGCCAGAAGAATCCGCTCTGCTGACTTTGACCAACACAGGCAACAAATATACTGCCATCTTCTGTTTCTCCGGATCACTAGATTCCAAGCTTTGGTTATGTAGATCACGCTGATATTTAATATCTATCTGATAGTTCACACCATTTATTACAGGATTCAAAACCTGGTTTAAGATTTCTGTATCCTGAACAAGCCCCTTGTAATCCTCACATTTCAGAGAATCATCCGTATCCTTTTGGCATTTCACCGCCTCTATCGAATCATGATTCTGCTTTATAAAAAATTCCTTCATCGCCTCAAAATCCTGCTTCTCCACATAAAACAGCGCGTTTCGCGCCAGATTGACCATAATCGTTTTGTTCTGGTTCGATTTAGAGTAACTCATGGCGTTAGTAAAGTAAGACGTAAGCACCAGAGAAACTATCGATAAAATAACTATAGCTGCCAGCACTTCGATTAATGTAAATCCTTTTTCCTGCTTTAGGCCCGGTTTCATCCTACTTTCCGCCTCTCGCCTATGAAAATACTTTTCGTATTTGCACGTTTTTCCTAAATTTTCTACTTCCATTATATTCTCTCATATCCAGCTACAGCAATCCTCAAAACCCTTATAATTCAGATATTTCTACAATATCTCTCACTTTTGGTCTATGCTATGATTTGGAAAGAGAGGAGATGAATGAAATGGCTTTAATAGAGTGCAAATTTTATTCTGAAGTACTAGGTTTGAATACCTCAATGACTGTAATTTTGCCGCAAAAAACAACTACACAAATCGGGATGAGTAATGTAACAAGAGGTGATCTTCACCCTACTTTGTATTTACTGCATGGCTTGTCTGACGATGATTCGATCTGGCTGCGCCGGACTTCCATAGAACGGTATGTAGCGGAGATGGGGATAGCTGTGGTAATGCCGAATGTGCACCGCAGTTTCTACACAGATATGGCCATGGGGGGCCGTTACTGGACCTTCATTAGTGAGGAGTTACCGATGCTGGCGCGCTCATTTTTCCCGCTTTCCGATAAACGCGAGGAGAACTTTGTAGCCGGGTTGTCGATGGGTGGTTATGGAGCGATTAAGCTGGGACTGCGTAAACCGGAATCTTTTGCAGCAGCAGCGAGTTTGTCTGGAGCACTTGATATGGCGCATAATTTCTTGAACGGGGAAGGTGCTACCACTAAAAGCAAAGAATACGAAATGATCTTCGGAAAAGAAGATACCGCTGGAACGCCGGAAGACCTTCTTTGGCTGCTTGAGGAAGTGAACCGCTCCACGGGACCAAAACCAGCGTTGTATCAATGCTGTGGCACAGAAGATTTCCTATATACCGATAACTTGAGATTCCGCGATGCCTGCCAGGCAACCTCACTTTCTTTAACCTATGAAGAAGGACCGGGGACACATGAATGGGGATACTGGGATGCCAAAATCCGCGATGTGCTGGCATGGCTGCCTTTAAAAAGTAACTAGCTTTACTTAATAGACAACAAAAAAGATGCAGCCATAAGCTGCACCTTAATATCTGTTCTACTCAGATCGCCCTCTTCGGAGGGTTCTTTTAAAATATAAGGACGCCGAAGGCAATTATGCTTGTTTGGTGATATTTTTAAATAATCCAGTCTGTTCTGTGATTCCTTTTTCAGCAGCAAATCTTTCAATACTCGATGCACCAAAGAATCCATCTATGCCTTCTGTCCGTTCAATTACGTACGCCGCATCTTCCGGCTCTGCAATCGGTCCACCGTGACAAATCACCATAATATCTGGATTTACTGCTTTCCCTGCTTTAATAATCGCTTCGATTCTTTCTACACAATCATCCAATGTCAGTGCGGTCTTAGCTCCAATTGTACCTTTGGTAGTCAAGCCCATATGTGCCACTAAAATATCTGCGCCCGCTTCTGCCATAGCTTTTGCTTGCTCAGGATCAAACACATAAGGAGTGGTGAGCATATCCAATTCATGCGCAGCTCTAATCATATCTACTTCTAAACCATATCCCATGCCGGTCTCTTCTAGATTCTGTCTGAATACGCCATCGATCAAACCTACGGTTGGGAAGTTTTGCACGCCGCTAAAACCTTGTTCCTTAAGTTGTTTTAAATAAACCTCCATTACTCTAAATGGATCTGTTCCGCATACACCTGCCAATACAGGGGTGTTTTTTACAACAGGCAATACCTCAGAGCCCATTTCGACTACGATTTGGTTGGCATCCCCATAAGATAATAACCCTGCCAGTGATCCACGGCCTGCCATTCTGTATCTTCCTGAATTATAAACAATCAGCATATCTGCTCCGCCAGCTTCACTGCTTTTCGCAGTAATTCCTGTGCCGGCTCCCACGCCTAAAAGAATCTTTCCATTTGCCACTTCTTCTCTAAACTTCGCCATGATTTCAGTTCTTGTATTTTTGTTCATGTGTAACGCCTCCATTTAAATATTTATTTATCTTATAAAAGCCTTATTTGCTCATGAGATCTATTAGCTTCTGCGCTGCTGCTTCTGCAAACTCCACATCATTAATGGCACACTCCATTTCGATAACCTCGACAACGTTTCTGTTTACACCATTTCTTAAGGTATCAAATAACATTTGATCTTCCTCTACGCCATAAAAAGCTTCCCCTGCAACATCAATGCCAGATATCCCTTTAAGCGGCAGCATTAACACCGTTTTCTCTTTGGCCATATTTAATTTCTCGACAAGCTTTTTGCCGATGGCTTCATTTTCTTCTACTGTTGTTCTCATCAGAGTAACTGTTGGATTGTGTTTATAAAACTTATGTCCAGCAAATTTCGCTGGTACCGTATCATAAGGGCCAAAGTTGCACATATCAAGCGCGCCTACCGAGACAACCTGTGGAATATGATGTTTACCAGCAGCTTCTAACCGATGAGGTCCTGCATTCAGCACGCCGCCAATAATTTCGTCCGCCCACTCTGTTGTTGTCAGATCCAATACGCCTTCAATAAAACCAGCCTCGATTAATGCTTCCATGGACTGGCCACCTACACCTGTTGCATGGAATACAAGCACTTCATAGCCTCTAGTCTCAAGATAGTTACGGGCTGCCGTCACACAAGGGGTTGTTACCCCAAACATTGTTGTAGCTACTAATGGTTTTTTCTCTATCACTTGTTTATTCTCAAATTTAAGCATACCGGCGATGGCGAAAGCTGCATTAGTAAAAATCTTTGTTGAAATAGAGTTCAGCCCGGCAACATCCACTACGGATGGCATCATGACAATATCACTAGTGCCTACATATGGAGCAGTATTCCCTGAAGCTACGGTCGAAACCATCACTTTAGGTACACCAATAGGTAATGCCCGCATACCCGGTGTTACAAGTGAAGTGCCTCCAGTGCCCCCAAAGGAGATAATTCCATCAAATTTGCCTTGCTTATATAATTCAGGTACTAATTTTTCCATACCTTTGGCTAATAATTCTGTTGCTAGTGCTCTATCTTTTTTGGCAACGAGCTCATCTATACTTACACCCGCGGCTGCTGCTACTTCTCTATTAGAGATATCCGGTGTAAACGTGGGCTCAAACACACCTGTATGAATTGTAAACGTACCCAGCTCCAAGCTTTCCAGTAAATTTTTAATGTAGAGATATTCTTCACCCTTGGTGTCAAAAGTTCCGGCAATAGCAATCGTCTTCATTTCTTCAACCTCCTCCTCAAATATCTGCAACAAGAAATATAAGGATAATGTATAATGTGAAACTTATGCTTTCTTATATTTCAAAAAAAAGCATGATCAACTTATGAGTTAATCATACTTCTTTGATTTATGGATGAAAACGCTTTTATGTCTTATGTTTTTGTGTTTATGTTAGATTTATATTGTTTTGGAGAGAACCCTTTATACTTCTTGAACATTTTGCTAAACTGCGCATAATCCTGGTATCCAACTAATGGCGCTAACTCAGATAACTGGATATGGTCTCTATGTAATATTTCCGCCGCCTTATCCATCCGAAATTGCACGAGATACGTTTGGAAGCTGCAGCCTACTTTTTTGGTGAACAAACTGCTCAAGTAACTTCGGGATACATGTGCCACCTTAGCTAAATCTGCAAACAAGATCTCATTCCTATAATTTTGAGCTACGTATTCTTTTACAAATTCAACATAATCATAGTGCTTTGTGATGCCATCTAACATTTTGACCATAAAATCATCTTCATCCAGCGTCCCCGACACTTTAAAAGCTTTAGTTATATTAGTAATGGACTTCTCCGATGGAATTCTTTCAAAAGCAGAGCCCCCGATATATCCCATCAGATTTTGATTATTGCTGTACATATATTGCACATCAATTGGCGTTTTCACCGGACCACCGTAAACCAGCTTAATTAAATCTGGCTTTAGCTCATTGCATGTATTAAATATCTTGTCCGCTTTAACCTTGGCAGCTTCCAGAGAGAATACTTTCTTAGCGCCTAATAACCCGCCTTCTGTTAGACCTAGATGCGCACAAATAATATCCGCTCCAGCCTCAATCATCTGTGCTGCCTGGATTTCGTCAAATACAAAAGCAATGGTAAACAAATCCTTCTCATGGGCTATTCTTATGGCTTCTACTTCAAGTAGATAACCATTCCCCTCTTCTTCGAGCGCTTCTCCAAATTGACCATCTATTAAACCAACCGTGGGGTAATTATTAATGCCGGCAAAGCCTCTATTCTTTATTTCACTTATATAGGATTCCATATCTTTTGTCGGATCAGTTGCATTGAGGCCAAAAATAATAGGGATATCTCTGACCAAAGGGATGATTTCCCTAGATGCAAAGTCCATCACCATATCATTGCTATTACAAAATGGTAAAATACCAGCGAGAGAGCTCCTCCCCATCTGACGGAATTTACCCGAGTTTAACATCAGAAGGAAGTCAGCTCCACCCTGCTTCGCATACTTTGCAGTAATTCCAGCACCTGTGGCTACACCAATAATATGATTCCCCAGCTCTAATTGGGATCTAAGCTCGTCTAGGATTTGCTTTCTGTTCATATCTACGAACCCTCCTATCCTAACCTAAGGATAACCGTAAAGAACACTGCTAATCCAGTCATAGTTCATTTAGATAATAAAAAAATCCCGCCTGCCACCTATAAAGGTCTGAGGCGAGATTTGATATGGATACGGTTTACAATATAGCGTCTCCGTGTTGTACAACCCATTCATTAGCTTCGTGCAATGCCAGCTCCGCCCGTTCAATTGCAGCCTTCACCTGAACGGTGGCTGTGCCGCCATAAACGTTACGAGCGTTAACTACAGCTTCCGGTTGAAGAACAGCATAGATATTCTCGTCGAAGAGCGGTGAGAATTGCTTGAACTCCTCCAGGGTCAAATCCAACAAGAATTTGCCTTCGTTGATGCAGTAGAGTACCGTTTTCCCGATTACCTCATGCGCTTGGCGGAAAGGAAGCCCCTTGCCTACCAAGAAGTCAGCGATATCCGTTGCATTCGAGAAATCCGTGTTCACCGCTTCACGCATACGACCTTTGTTCACCTTCATAGTGGAGATCATCGGCGCGAACAATTGTAGTGCACCAGTCAGCGTAGTAACCGTATCAAACATGCCTTCTTTGTCTTCCTGCATATCCTTGTTGTACGCCAGTGGCAATGATTTCAGCACCGTCAGTAAGCCAATCAGGTTGCCGTAAACGCGGCCTGTTTTGCCCCGTACCAGTTCTGGTACGTCAGGGTTCTTCTTCTGCGGCATAATGCTGCTGCCTGTGCAGAAAGCATCATCCAGTTCTACAAAGCTGAACTCTGTGCTGCTCCACAGCACCAGTTCCTCACTGAGTCTGGATAGATGTGTCATGATAAGGGAAGCATTCGCCAAGAACTCCACGATGAAATCGCGGTCGCTGACAGCATCCAGACTGTTCTCATACACACTGTCAAAACCCAGTTGTTCTGCTACAAAATGACGGTCAATCGGGAAGGTCGTTCCCGCAAGCGCTCCTGCTCCGAGTGGCAGCACGTTGATCCGTTTGTAGCTGTCCGTCAGACGTTCTGCATCGCGGCGGAACATCGATACGTAAGCCAGCAAGTGATGAGCAAACAGGATCGGTTGTGCCCGTTGCAAATGCGTATAACCAGGGATGATGGTCTCTACATTATCTTTGGCTTGTTCGATCAAAGCTTCCTGCAGCTCATGCAGCAAACTAACTAGCTCAACTACACGGCCACGTAAGTAAAGGTGCATGTCCGTCGCCACTTGATCATTACGGCTACGTCCTGTGTGCAGCTTACCACCAACTGGACCGATTTCCTCGATCAGATGTTTTTCAATATTCATATGGATGTCTTCATCCGATACTGAGAAAACAACCTCTCCAGCATTAACCTTGTCCAGCACTTTGTTCAGACCTTGTTTGATTGTTTCCACGTCTTCTTGTGGAAGGATTCCGCATTTGCCCAGCATCGTGACATGTGCCAGACTGCCTTGCACATCCTCTTTGGCCAAAGCCTTATCAAAGCCAATGGAAGCTGTATATTCCTCCACCAGCTTGTTTGTTCCTTTAGTAAACCGTCCGCCCCAAAGCTTGCTCACCTGTAGTTTCCTCCTCTTGGACGCCAGAGGGCCGCTCCTATCCTGACGGGAGGAACGGCCTTCGGGGTTGCCCGTTTAAGTTTATGTTATCGTACTATTTAGAAGCTCCATTTACACCTGTAGAAACTTTAAGGCGCAAAGCGTTCAAGTGGATAAAACCAGTGGCATCCCCTTGATCATAAGCTTGTGTAGGATCAGCTTCCATTGTTGCAATCTCAGGATTGTATAGGCTGACAGGGCTCTTCACTCCAGCGCCAATGATATTGCCTTTGTACAGTTTAATTCGAACAGTACCCGTTACATTTTGTTGGCTCTGCGTCACAAGAGCCTGCAGTGCAATACGCTCTGGAGCGAACCAGAAACCGTTATACACCAAAGTGCTGTAACGGGTGATCAGGCTATCACGCAGGTTCATAACTTCACGGTCCATCGTGATGGATTCCATTTTGCGATGAGCGACAAAGAGGATCGTTCCACCTGGAGTCTCATACACCCCACGGCTCTTCATGCCGACAAAACGGTTCTCAACCATATCCACACGCCCGATACCGTGTTTACCACCTAGATCATTCAGTTTCTCCATAACTTGAAGTGGGGATAAGGATTCACCATTCAGGGCTACGCAGTCTCCCTTAACGAATTCGAGCTCCAAATATTCCGCTTCATCTGGAGCATCCTCAGGAGCGTTGCTCAGCAGGAACATTCCTTTGTTCTCTGGTGCACTTGGATCGAACCAAGGATCTTCCAATACGCCGCTCTCATAGCTGATATGCAGCAGGTTACGGTCCATCGAATACGGCTTCGCCGCAGAGGCTTGTACCGGAATATCATTAGCTTCCGCATAAGCGATCATTTCCGCACGACCTGGGAATTGATTGCGGAACTCTTCCAGACGCCAAGGTGCAATCACCTTGATGTTCGGAGCCAATGCAGCTACGCCAAGCTCGAAACGGACTTGGTCGTTCCCTTTGCCTGTCGCGCCGTGCGCAATAGCCGTTGCTCCTTCAGCGATGGCGATATCTACCATGCGCTTAGCGATCAATGGACGAGCAATACTAGTTCCGAGCAAGTATTGGCCTTCATAAAGGGCGCCAGATTGGAACATCGGGTAGATGAAATCGCTAGCGAACTCATCGCGCAGGTCGTCAATGTATACTTTCGAAGCGCCGGTTGCTAGTGCTTTTTCCTCCAGGCCGTCGAGCTCTTCTTTTTGGCCGATATCGGCTGTGAAGGCGATGATCTCCGCGTCATAAGTTTCTTTAAGCCATTTCAAAATAACGGATGTATCCAATCCGCCGGAATAGGCGAGTACAATTTTTTCTTTAGCCATGGTGTGGCAACTTCCTTTCGTGTGGGGGTATAAGATTCGCTTAAATGCGTTAATAGAACTCCGGTGATAAAGCGCAACTACGTGAAATGTTTGGACTTCCGGTCGCTGTTATAATCAGATTTCTATGATTGTAGTCTGCCTTCGCAGATGAAATCTGATTATAAAGGCGAACGCTAACGCTCCTACAGTTCCAAACTTTCACTTCATTGCTCCCCACCGGAATTCCAACGCTACTTTATTAAGTTCATCTTATATAGTATTTTATATAATCTTAGACCAATATAAGTTCAATCCTAATTATCTATGATTCCTTAACTCATCAACGCAGCCATTAAAGCTTTTTGCGCATGCAGGCGGTTCTCAGCCTGATCAAAGATCACCGAGTTAGGGCCGTCAATCACGCCTGTGCTGACTTCTTCCTCACGGTGGGCTGGCAGGCAGTGCAGGAAGAGGTAATCGCTCTTAGCGCCTTTTACAAGCTCCTCATTGACCTGATAGTCTTTGAATGCCGCTTCACGTGCCTTTTGCTCCTCTTCGAAGCCCATACTCGCCCATACATCTGTATAGATGACGTCAGCGTCTTGTACAGCTTCTTGCGGGCTACGAGTGACCACAATCTTCGCTCCGGTTTCTTTAGCGATCTCACGAGCTTCTGCGACAACCGCTGCATCCGGCTCATAACCTTCCGGTCCGGCGATAGATACGTCCACGCCCAGCTTAGCTCCGCCAATCATTAAGGAATGCGCCATATTGTTGCCATCGCCGATGTAAGCCAGCTTCAGGCCTTTGAGCTTTCCTTTGTGCTCATAAATCGTTTGATAATCCGCCAGCACTTGGCAAGGATGTGCCAGGTCACTAAGACCATTGATTACGGGAATAGAAGCATAACGAGCGAGATCTTCGACCTTGTCATGACCGAAGGTACGGATCATAATTCCATCGAGATAACGCGACATTACTTGCGCTGTATCACCAACAGTTTCTCCGCGTCCAAGCTGGATATCATTTTTGCTCAAGAAAAGGGCATGCCCTCCCAGCTGATACATTCCAACTTCAAACGACACACGCGTACGTGTAGAGGATTTTTCAAAAATAAGACCAATCGTCTTTCCCTTCAGCGGCTGAAATTCTTCGCCATTTTTCTGTTTCTTCTTCAGCTCAATCGCCGAATCAATCAGATACGTAATTTCCTCCGGGCTGTAGTCGTTCAGCTCCAGTAAATCACGGCCTTTCAGTTGCTGCGCAATGGTGTGTTTATTACTCTGTACGCCCTGACTCATGAGCTTACCTCCCCGTTTGCTTGTTTAGCATAAGTATGAATGAGTTCGCATAGGATGTCCACCGCTTGGTCGATCTCCTCTTTGCTTACATATAGATTAGGCAGCAGACGAAGAACATTAGGACCGGCTGTCACGAACAACAGGCCTTTCTTTTGTCCAGCCAGTACAATATCGCCTACTGGGGATTGACATTCAATCCCGATCAACAGCCCTTTACCACGGATATCCTTCACAAAAGAACAGTCCGCCAGCTTCTCTTTCAAAAGACCTGTCAGGTATTTACCCATTTCTTCGGCGCGCTGTGGAAGCTCATCTTCCAGCATCGTCTCAATCGTCGCTGCCATAACAGCTGTTGCTAGCGGTGTTCCCCCGAAGGTGGACGCATGGCTGCCCGCTGAGAAGGCTTCACGCAAATAACCTTTGCCAAGCATTAAACCTGCCGGGAACCCGCTAGCAATCCCCTTAGCCAAGGTGAAAATATCCGGTTCAATTCCATAATGCTGATGAGCGAACAGCTTACCTGTACGTCCCATACCTGTCTGTACTTCATCTACAATCAGAAGCAATCCGTGGTTCTTACACAAGGCCACTACAGCGTTCAAGAACTCAGGTTCTACCTCAAGCACGCCACCCTCTGCAAGTACCATCTCCAGCATGATAGCAGCTGTATGATCTCCGATAGCAGCTTCTAACGCTGGGAGATCATGCAAGGGTACGGTCTTGAAACCTGCTGGAAGCGGCAGGAAGCCTTCTTTTACCTTTTGCTGGCCTGTGGCTGTTAGTGTTGCCAGTGTACGTCCATGGAAGGATTGTTCGAATGTGATAACCTCATAACGGTCGGCACCTTTAATCTTCTGATGATAACGGCGGGCCAGCTTAATAGCAGCCTCATTCGCTTCTGCCCCGCTATTGCAGAAAAACACTTGATCAGCGCAGCTATTCTCTGTCAGAAGGTTGGCAACTTTATCTTGTCCCGGAATATGGAACAGATTCGAGACATGCCAGAGCGTATCAATCTGATCCTTCAGCTTAGCGCCGACTTTTTCAGGAGCATGACCTAGACTGGTCACAGCTAATCCACTGGTGAAATCGAGATACTTATTGCCTTTATCATCCCATACCCAGGTGCCCTTGCCTTTAACTAAGCTGATATCATATCTGGCGTAAGAAGGGAACACTGCACTCAGCTTGCCTGCTGCAACATCCGGTGTACCTGATCCTACTGTATCGGTCTGCTGTGCCCCTGCTTGCGAATTCAACTCCGCTTGTGTAAGCTTGCTCATTCTAAGTCACTCTCCCATCGGCTGCTCCTGTGAACAGGCTGCGCCTCTAATTTGTATTCATCTATGATTCTACGAACGAATAATACGTGTACCTATCGCTTCACCTTGCAGTACTCGACTAAGCACCCGTGGTTCTTTTCCATCCACAATGATAACCTCTGATACGCTGCCCTGAATGCAATCGATAGCTGCCCGCACTTTAGGGATCATGCCACCGTAGATTTCCCCACTTTCGATCAAGGCTTCGATTTCCTGTACAGTAACGGAGGGAAGCACAACCTTTTCACCTTCCACTGTACTCATGATGCCTGGAACATCTGTGATGACGATCATTTTGGGAGACTCCACATAGGAAGCAACTGCCCCTGCTGCCGTATCTGCGTTAATATTGTAGCGCTGACCTGCTGCATCTACTCCGATAGGAGCAATGACAGGAATATAACCCATCCCAACAATACCAGTTATGATCTCAGCCTTAACTTCCGTTACTTCTCCTACCAAACCTACTTCGGCGCTGTTCGCCACAGGTTTAGCAATAATCATATTGCCATCGATGCCCGAAAGCCCCAGAGCTAGACCGCCACTCCCTTGAATTCGCCGGACAATCGCCTTGTTTATACTCCCTGCCAGCGTCATCTCTACAACATCTAGTACTTCCTCGGTGGTTACTCGCAGGCCATTCACAAAGCTGCTTTCAATGCCCAGTTTCGCTAGATTCTCGGAAATGGCTGGCCCTCCACCATGAACAATTACTGGCTGAATGCCCTCCTCCTGCAAATCTCGCAAATCCTCAAAAAAAGAATCTGGTAGAGCCGCAAGCGTACTGCCGCCGCATTTCATTACAAACAATCCACTACCATCTAAAGCATCTATAAGTTCAAGCTCGCTATTTTGCGTCATATAATCGATATCCTTCCCTTATGGGCTTAACACGCCATAAATTAAGTGCGATATGCGGCGTTAATACGCACATAATCGTAAGTTAGGTCACAGCCCCAAGCCGTTGCTTTTCCGCTTCCATCATGCAGATCTACAGTGATCAGCACAGTTTCACTTTTTTGCAAATAGGCCAAAGCCTTTTCCTCGTCAAAAGCAACTGGCTTCGAGTGCAAAAGCACCTCAATATCCCCTAACGAAATGTTCACACGCTCCGGAGATACCGGAACACCCGCGCGTCCAACCGCAGCAATAATCCGCCCCCAGTTCGCATCCGCTCCAAAAATAGCAGATTTCACTAGACTAGAACCAACCACTGTCTTAGCAATCGCTGCCGCCGCCTCATCATGAACAGCACCATTCACTTGAACCTCAATCAGGTGAGTTGCACCTTCGCCATCTCGAGCAATCGCTTTGGCAAGCGTCTGACACACATAAGTGAATCCAGCAGCAAAAGCGTCCCAATCCGGATGCAGCCGTGTCAGCTTCTCATTACCGGCAAGCCCACTCGCCATCGACACTAACATATCATTGGTGCTAGTATCTCCATCGACTGTAATCATATTAAAAGTAACATTCGTAGCTGAACGTAAAAGACTAAGTAAATCCTCCGCTGCAATATCAGCATCCGTGGTCATAAAGCCAAGCATGGTAGCCATGTTAGGATGGATCATCCCTGAGCCCTTTGCAGCTCCGGCAATTGTAACTTCTACACCGCCAATGAGCACCTTCACGGCGATCTCTTTTTTAACTAAATCAGTGGTAAGTATAGCTTGGCAGAATTCCTCCGCGCCAATAGCTCCTCCGTCCAGCTTCTCTGGTATTGCAGTAATTCCGCTACGTACGCAGTCCATCTTCAACAGTTCACCAATAACTCCTGTCGAAGCAACTGCCACATCATTAACGGCCACACCTAAATGCTGAGCCGCAGCAGCGCGCATCTCATAAGCATCTGCTTCGCCTTGTTCGCCTGTGCAGGCATTGGCATTCCCGCTGTTCACGATAACCGCCTGCAATACTCCGTTCGAAAGGCTTTCCCGAGTCACTTTAAGCGGAGCTGCCTGAAAAACATTCGTCGTATATACGGCCGCAGCTGTTGCCGGAACTTCACACAGAATCACTCCGAGATCGTTGCGATCTGTTTTTTTTAATCCACAATGCAATCCTCCGGACTTAAAACCCTTAGGTGAAGTGATGCTTCCACCCTCCAAGGTGGTAAATAACTCAATCTCGCTCATATTATTTGTACCGCTGATCCTTATGGATACACAGGTGTGTAGCCGAGGCCAAGGGTTTCCTCCCATCCCATCATCAAATTAAGGTTCTGTATTGCCTGCCCTGCCGCACCTTTTACAACATTATCAATGACGGAGACTATGGTCACCCGCCCTGTACGAGCATCTGCTGCAAATCCGATATCACAATAATTAGAGCCGCTAACTTCTTTTGTCGCCGGAATCACACCTACATCACGCACCCGCACATATGGCCGGCCCGCATAATATTCACGGTATAAATTCACAAAATCCTGCTCCGTATAATTGTCCGTCATCCCTGCATACATCGTACTCATAATTCCCCGGCTCATCGGCACGAGATGTGTGGTGAATGTTACCGTTACCTTTTCTCCAGCAACCTCTGTGAGTGTCTGCTCAATTTCTGGTATATGTTGATGCTTATTGATTTTATAAGCTTTAAAGTTCTCATTAATCTCTGCGTAGTGCACCATCAGGCTTGTTCCGCGTCCTGCTCCAGTAACTCCTGATTTCGCATCAATAATAATACTGTCGTGCTTAATCCAACCTGCCTGAATTGCAGGAATTAGTCCAAGAAGTGTAGCTGTAGGATAACAGCCTGGATTAGTTATAAAATCAACCCCAGCCGCACGCTCTCCAAACACCTCGCAAAGTCCGTATACAGCCTGCTCTAGATATTCATCAGCCGGAGCGGGATGTTTATACCAGTGCTCATACTCTGCACCATCCTTCAATCGGAAATCACCGGACAGATCCACGACCTTAAGTCCAGCTTCCAGCAGCTGCGGCACCAGCTTTGCGCTCACACCCGACGGCGTTGCCGTAAATACCACATCTGCCCGCTCAGCCATCTGAGCCGGGTCAACGCCATCCAGCCTTCGATCAATGATACCCGTCAAATGCGGAAAACCTTCCTCTATAGCATCCCCTGCACTTGATGAGGAAATTACCGAAGTAATCTCTACCTTAGGATGACTTTGTAGCAGCCGAATCAGCTCTACGCCCCCATAACCCGTTGATCCAACAATCGCCGCTCTCAGCTTGCCTTCCACTGTCATCCCCACTTCCTGCTTATCATGAATTATAATAAATAATATAATGCATACCGTCTTAGAAATATGTATTATTATACGACTCAATTAATATAAATACAACACATAGTGTTAACTTTCTTTATTCCTAAATATAATTCTATTTACAGAAAAAGAGAAGCGTAGCTTCTCCTTTCGGAGAAATTACACTTCTCTTTTAAAGCCTTCACCCAGCACCTCATGCGCCTCAGTTATAATCACAAAAGCACTAGTATCTACCGATTGAACAATCGCTTTTAATCTGGAAACCTCATTCTGGCCTACTACAACCATTAGCACCGTACGCTCATCACCAGTATAACCGCCATGTGCATCCAGCTTCGTCAGACCCCGATCCAGATCATTCAAAATCGCCTCAGATATTTCTTCCGTCTTGTCCGAGATTATGTAAGCCACCTTTGTATAACGGAAGCCTACCTCTATCGCATTAATCGCCTTACCTGTAACAAACAGACCGATCAGTGCATACAGTGCTTGTTCCATACCGAGTATAAAAGCAGCCAGCACAATGACCGTCCCGTCCAGCAGCACTACGGAAATCGAGAAGCTGAGACCGGATATCTTTTGAATAATCTGCGCCAAAATAGTAAGTCCACCTGTCGAGCCCCGTCCGCGGAACACAAGACCTAACCCCACCCCCACACAGATACCGCCATAAATGGAAGCTAAGAGTGGATTGGTGGTAGGTGCAGGCAAATCTTTTGTCAACAAGATAAAGAGTGGTAACACAAAGCTCCCAAGCAGCGAGCGAACTCCGTATTGTTTACCCAAGAAAATTACCCCGAGTACAAACAACGGAATATTAAGCGCCCATTGCGTAAATGCCGGTTCAGCCCCAAACCAAGCTTCAGCCAATACCGACAGACCGGATACACCACCAGAAGCAATATGATTAGGCAGAAAAAAAAGATTAAACCCCAGCGCTGTAACTAGCGATCCGAGCAAAATTAACATCGTATCCACCCCATGTCGGAGTGGCCCATTCAGAGGAATCAGTGGGGGTTTATTACGTGAATTGACTTTTTGCATTTCAAAGGCTCTCCTTAAAGTGTCATCTTGCTCTACGAAAGAAGAAACGGCCATCCCATCCTAATCCTTGAATGGTATCCGTTTCTCCGAAACTCTCTTTTATTCTGCCTCAATCTTGATCTGGCTACGCAAGTAACCATCAATGAATGCATCAATATCTCCGTCCATCACAGCGCCCACATTCCCCGTTTCCACGGAAGTACGGTGATCCTTAACCATGTTATACGGATGGAATACATAGGAACGGATCTGACTGCCCCAAGCAATATCGGATTGCTCGCCGCGAATCTCATCCAAATGCTGCTGCTGCTCTTGCAGTTTGCGCTCATATAGCTTGGAACGCAGCATTTTCATCGCTTGTTCGCGGTTTTTGATCTGTGAACGTTCGTTCTGACAGGTTACCACCACACCCGTAGGTAAGTGAGTAATCCGCACCGCGGAGTCTGTGGTATTAATATGCTGTCCACCGGCGCCACTTGCACGATACGTATCGATCTTAAGATCCTCCGTACGAATCTCAACCTCTACATCATCTGTAATTTCCGGAACTACATCACAGGAGACAAAAGAGGTATGCCGTCTGCCTGAAGAGTCAAACGGGGATATCCGCACCAGCCGATGTACACCCTTTTCAGCTTTCAGATATCCATATACATTGAAGCCTTTGATGAGCAGTGTAACACTCTTGATTCCCGCTTCATCACCCGGCAGATAATCCAGCACCTCAACCTTAAATCCTCGTTTCTCAGCCCAACGGGTATACATCCGCAGCAGCATCTGGCCCCAGTCTTGGGATTCCGTACCGCCCGCACCCGGATGGAGTTCAAGAATAGCATTCAGCTTGTCATACGGCTGGTTAAGTAGCAATTGCAGCTCGAATTCATCCACTTTGCTACCTAAACTGCTGATCGTCTCCCCAATCTCTGCCGCAAGATCTTCATCGCCCTCTTCATCCGCAAGCTCCGCCATCATCGCAGCATCGTCGTATTCTTGTTGCAGCTTCTCGTATTGATCCACGGACGATTTCACGGCATTCATCTCGCCGATCACGCTCTGTGCCTGCTCTGGATTATCCCAGAAGCCTGGAGCAGCCATTTTTTCTTCAAAGTTCGAGATCATCTCTTGCTTAAGATCTAAGTCAAAGAGACCCCCTAAGGTCAGTTAGTTTCTTGCCTATTTCACGCAGATCCTGCTTTACATTTGGTTCTATCATAGGTCACTTCACCTTTCAAAATTGGTTGTTACGGTCTTCGCTATTGGAAAGTTAGTAATGAGTGAATGTTCAGCCATTCCGAGAAGGATTGGACTTCCGATCGCTGTTGTTTCCAGATTCCTTGAATTGATAACCGCATAGTGGTTGGAATCCCGAAACTAAGGTGAACACTCCGTTTCTCCAGTTCCAAACCTTCTCTCCATTCCACATTCACTCAAGTGCTAAATACCCAAAAAAAGCGACTGGGCCGTAAACGGGGGATCCCCCCGGGCCCAGCCGCTCTTTATGGTTAGTATACCCATAGAGATCAGGGTTAAAGACTTACATCTTCAACACCTGAATATGAGCGCTACTAAACGTTTGTCTTATGCGTTTTGACCGTGGCAGTTCTTGTACTTCTTGCCGCTTCCGCAAGGGCAAAGATCATTACGACCAGCTGCCGCCTCAACATGTACCGGACGTTTCTCAGCAGGTTCGCTGTTAGTGGAAATTTTATTTTCCTCTACAACGGATTGACGCTCCTGATTTGTCTCGATGTGAGCCTTCATAATATAAGTAGCTACTTCTTCTTGAATCGTAGCCGTCATAGTATTAAACATTTCGAAACCTTCGAATTGATACTCGCGAAGTGGATCAGTACCACCGTAAGCACGTAGGTGAATCCCTTGACGCAATTGATCCATCGCATCGATATGATCCATCCACTTGCTATCTACGGAGCGCAGCACGATTACCTTCTCGAATTCACGTACCAATTCTGAACCCAGGCGTTCTTCACGAGCAGCATATTTCTCAAGTACACGTTCAAAGATGTACTCAATGATCTCTTCTGCTTCCTTGCCCCACAGAATATCGCGAGTCAAAGCACCTTCTTCAAGCAGCTTGCTGTTTACGTAATCAGCAACTTCTTGCAGCTCCCAGTTCTCAGGAATATCGTCACTGCAGTGTGCGTGAACAATACGTTCAATAACTGGCTTGATCATTTCAAGTACGATATCTTTAATATTTTCAGACTCCAGAATCTCACGGCGTTGTTTATAAATAATTTCACGCTGTTGATTCATCACGTCATCATATTGCAATACGACTTTACGAATATCAAAGTTATTACCTTCAACACGTTTCTGAGCAGATTCCACAGCACGCGTAATCATGCGGCTCTCAATCGGCTGATCTTCCTCAAACCCAAGGCGATCCATCATACTCAAAACGTTGTCAGCGCCAAAACGCTTCATCAACTCATCACCAAGAGATAAGTAGAATTGTGTAGAACCTGGGTCCCCTTGACGACCCGCACGACCACGCAGCTGGTTATCAATCCGGCGCGATTCATGACGCTCTGTACCAATGATATGCAGACCTCCAAGATCTGTCACACCTTCGCCCAGAACGATGTCCGTACCACGACCTGCCATGTTGGTAGCAATCGTAACTGTACCTGGCTGACCTGCATGTGTAATGATTTCAGCTTCAGCAGCGTGATGCTTCGCGTTAAGCACTTGGTGTCTAACGCCTTTGCGCTTCAGCATTTCAGATACGAGCTCTGAATTCTCAATCGATACTGTACCAACAAGTACAGGTTGGTTCTTTTTGTGACGCTCTACAATTTCTGCCACAACAGCGTTGAACTTACCGTTCTCACTCTTGTAGACGACATCTGGCATATCTATGCGCTGATTTGGTTTATTCGTAGGAACTTGAAGAACTTCAAGACCATAAATCTTCTTGAACTCTTCTTCCTCAGTTTTAGCTGTACCTGTCATACCGCCCAATTTGCGATACATACGGAAATAGTTCTGGAAAGTAATCGTAGCAAGCGTCATGCTCTCATTCTGTACTTCGATTTCTTCCTTCGCTTCAATTGCTTGGTGCAAACCGTCACTATAACGACGGCCTGACATTAAACGTCCCGTAAATTCATCAACAATAACGACCTCACCCTCGTTAACAACGTAGTCTACGTCACGACGCATAATTACGTTTGCTTTCAGGGCTTGGACGATATGGTGATTCAAGGTTACATGACTGTGATCATACAAGTTCTCAATACCAAAAGCGCGTTCAGCAGTAGCTACACCTTTTTCAGTCAAGGCTACGGACTTCACTTTGATATCAACTGTGTAGTCTTCTTCAGCTTTAAGCTTTTTCACAAAACGGTCTGCTGCAAAGTACAATTCAGTAGACTTCTCAGCTTGTCCGGAAATGATAAGAGGTGTACGGGCTTCATCAATAAGAATGGAGTCCACTTCATCAATAATACAGAAATAAAGAGGGCGCTGAACCATTTGTTCTTTATAAAGCACCATGTTGTCACGCAAATAATCGAAACCAAATTCGTTGTTCGTGCCATACGTAATATCGCAGGCGTAAGCATCTTGTTTATCAGCATGGTCCATACCGCTTAGGTTAACCCCAACCGTCATGCCCAGGAAGTTATAGATTTGTGCCATTTGTGCGCTGTCGCGCTGAGCCAAATAGTCATTGACTGTTACTACATGTACGCCTTTACCAAGCAAAGCATTCAGGTAAACCGGCAATGTTCCTACTAGAGTCTTACCTTCACCAGTCTTCATCTCGGAGATTCGGCCTTCATGCAGAGCCATACCACCAATTAATTGTACATCAAAATGCCGCATGCCAAGCGTCCGTTTGGAAGCTTCACGTACGGTTGCAAACGCCTCAGGAAGAATTTCTTCCAAGGTTTCGCCTTTCTCAATACGGGCGCGGAACTCTTCCGTCTTAGCTTTTAAAGCTTCATCGGATAGTGCTACAAATTCCGGCTCCAATCCATTAATTACATCGACTGTCTTCATGAGACGTTTAACGTCACGATCGTTTGTGTCTCCGAATATTTTCTTTACAAGTCCTAGCATGGTTAACCCCTTTCATGCAACACAGATGGTGGAACCGAGCCCATCCTCACAAAATTGAAAGGGCCATTTATAAATTCGATTCCGCTGCTTCATAAATTGTAACAGTTTGTAAGAGATGCCGCAATACAAGGTGTAACAGCCACATTTTTCATATATACGCACAAGAGCCCTATTCGCTATAAGCGAATAGGGGCTCGGTTTAAATTTCCTAGGTTCTGACTAACTCTCGAGGCCCTTTATACTTAGAGCATAACTGGCGTCATTGTATCTTAGCCCTGTTCAATCAGTCCATATTTACCATCATCACGTTTGTAAACTACGCTAACTTCCGAGGTGTCGATATTGGAAAACACAAAGAAATTATGTCCTACCATGTTCATTTGAAGAATCGCTTCTTCCACATCCATCGGCTTCATCGTAAAGCGTTTGTTCCTAACCACTTCTAAATCATCATAATCTTGTTCTTCTACAGCAACAGCGGCACTAGCTCCATCCACAAACAGCGTCTTGAGTCCCTCTTGACGGAACTTCCGGTTCAGCTTCGTTTTGTGTTTGCGAATTTGGCGTTCCAGCTTGTCCACAACGGCGTCTATGGAAGCATACATGTCATCACTGCGATCTTCCGCACGAAGCGTCACGCCAGCAAGCGGAATGGTTACTTCCACCGTATGAAGGCCGCGAACTACGCCAAGCGTCACAGACCCTTCAGAGGTAGGGGGTGCTTCGAAATACTTCTCAAGTTTGCTGAGCTTCTTATCAACATACTCTCTCAAAGCGTCGGTCACGTCAATTTGTTGACCTCGAATGGTGAATTGCATGGCCACTCCTCCTTTAGTTACACCTTCATTATACCAAATTGTAAGCGCTAAGTAAAAAGCAATTCCTTACAGCCCTTACATTTAGATAACAAATGTTGTCATAGCGTTCACAAATAAAACAAGTCCGGTAAGAGCAACCAATCGCCCTACCGGACCAAAAGTAAACCTGTCGTTATTATAGTACGGATTCCACTCTTATATTCTCCGAATGAAATCACATAAGGTCAGGCTATTTGGTATGAATTTGAATGATTTCTACAGGGGACCATTGAGAACCCGATCCTGCAATAACATATACCTTATAGGCAGTATTTGCTGCTAAACCAGTTAGGGTCTGTGTACGTTTTACACCAGGAGCAAACGTAAGTGTGTCAGTCCATGGAGCAGCCAATGCAGTACCGCTACCATTTTGACCTAAAGCAATCTGCGCTGCAGTAGGTGCCTTATCATTTGCTGGTAATACTACATATCTAACTGGGGTTGTAGTGCCACCTGTCACACCATATTTAACATATACATCTGCTGTAACTGTACTAACTTGTCCCGGCTCAAAAAGCGAAATCGAGCTAGCAGTAGCTTGAGCAGTAGTCAACCGAACTGTCGTTACAGTAGACAAGTTACCAGCTGCATCCGCCAGCGTGATATATGTTGCATATTCTGTACCAGGATTCAATCCGTAAACAGAAAATGTAACCGTTGTGTTAGCTACAGTCGCAACACTACCATGGATACCACTTGCAGTCCCGTTACTAATTTGTCCTTTTTCCACCTGCAATGCAGTTGGAGCAGTTACATCAGCATTATAAGGAGCTACAACATAGTATACTGCACCAGTTACGGAAGGTGTCAGGTATACATCCGCTGTGACCGAACCAACATTACCGTAGGTTGCCCCACTTACTGTTGGCGCTGTGCTACTTCCGCCGCTACCGTTACCACCAGAACCTCCGCCCGTACTACCACCTGGAGCAGCAGTTGGGGTTGGTGTAGCTGTTGGTGTCGGAGTCGCCGTTGGAGTTGGTGTAGGTGTTACACCACCACCTGTGCCACTACCAGGATAATAGATAGCTGAAGTATTGATAATACCTACAGCCTCGGCACGTGTTAACGATCTCTTAGGACCAAAGGTTCCATCTGGATAACCGTTAACAATCTTCTTTTCCACTGCGGCTGCTACAGCACCTTTTGCCCATGCTGCAATTTGTGCATTGTCTTTAAATTTGTTCGAAGTTGTATTAGTGCTCAATTTAAGTAATTTTGCAGTAATTACAGCTGCCTCTTCTCTTGTAAGCGGATTATTAGGGCGGAACGTATTATCCTCGTATCCTCCGATATATCCAGCTTCCACGGCTTTAGCCACTTCACTGTAATTCCAGTTTGTGCTCTTCATGTCTTTGAAAGTTACTGTTGCTTTAGTTGTAAACCCTAACAAGCGATTTACCATAGTCACATACTCACCACGCGTAATTGCTTTGTTTGGTTTCACCGTTCCATCTGGGTAGCCTCCAAGGTAACCTCTATCTAGCCATTCCTGCAGCTGACCTTGCGCCCAGTGGCCTTGAATATCCTTAGGTACAGTTGCAGCAGATACGCTGCCGAGAGACCCCAATAACATACTAGTACCTAATATTCCGGTCATAAGACCGCGCCACATCTTCTTCATCCTGCTAATCACCCTCCTAATTGTTTTGATAGCTTAGGCTATATTGAATTTCTTCGTGAATGTAGTAACCTAGGCTAACATAGTGTGTGTCGAGGTAAGATAAACAGCTCAACGTATATCTATTACCCACCTTTTGCAGAGTTCTAACATTTTCCATAAAATGAATTTACAAAATAGGCTATTTTCTTTACTAGGATTGGCTATACTAGACACATATGAACGCACAAAAAAAGGATCTTGGAAGATTCCAAGATCCCTGCTAGCGCTGTCTAAATTGCTAACCATCTACTTATATGTAGTTCGGCTTCGCCGGATGATTATAATTTGATTACGTTAGCTGCTTGTGGTCCACGTGCACCTTCAACGATATCGAATTCTACGGATTGACCTTCATCCAATGTCTTGAAACCATCAGTTTGAATCGCGGAAAAGTGTACGAATACGTCGCCACCGTCTGCAGTCTCGATAAAACCATAACCTTTTTCTGCGTTAAACCATTTTACTTTACCTTCCATTGATTAAACATTCCCTTCGTCATCAGATGAACGTGAGTCTTGCTCACAATTCGACTATACCACCGTAACTTCTTTATTGTCAATTGGAAAAGAAAATGTTTACATTCAATAATTTACCACGTAAAATAAACTATTAAATTTTCCATAAACAAGAAATAGATTCGGTACAAAGATCAAAAAAAGGAGCAGACGGTATTTAATACCCGTCTACTCCTATAGTGAAACACTGATAAATTATTTTTTGCGATCCATAAGAAAACTGTCTGGGGTGTAGGCGGCCTCGTAGGCGTTGCGTTGGGTTTTGGCTATTTCTCGCTGTTGAAGCCACTTAGCTGCCTCACTTTTAAGTTGTTGCATCCTTGCAATTATCTTAGGATCGGCTTCCAACAACTCTCGTAACTGATGCTGCTCGATTACACCGATCGACTGTTTTTTTACCTGCTGTTCGAGCTGATCTATCAAAATCTGACGTTGTTCGACGAAATCATTTAATTCTTCATATGAACAATTATCTAGTCTAATGATAATATCTTGAGTAATCTTATTTAACTCTAAGATACAATTATCCATGGGCCTTCTCGTGTGCTGGTACCAGCTTTGACGCCTCCAACCAAGTTAAGCGGAACTCAGTCAAATACTGTAACGCCTCTTCTGCAGGAACCTTGTCTTTCTTCACATTCGCCTGAATCAACAAATGATTTATATATTCGTATAGATCATACAAACTTTTAGATATGTCATAGGTAGGATCCAGTGTTGACATCAATTCACTAACAATTGTCTGCGCTTTACCCAGGTTAATGTTTGTCTTTTGATAGTCAACTGAATCGATTCCTTCCATACCCGCCCTTACAAATCTAATCGCTCCATCAAATAACATAATCAGTAACTGTGAGGGGGTCGATGTTTTTACCGATGACTGACGGTATTTTTCATAAGGAGAATTTATCATTTGTGTCACCCTTTACTTCATATTAACTCGATAAGAGACTAGTCAAACTTGAGGACTGAGAGTTGTATTTATTCATTGCTGTTTCCATCGCAGTAAATTGTTTGTAATATCTGGTCTCCAAATCATTTAAGCGATCTTGCAAATTACTGATTCGCGAGTCATAATCCTTCAACATTCTACCCATAACACTTTCTGTTTTATATACACTTTTAATATCTGTAGAATATTTTGATGTACCTGCCTTCAAAACAATTTTATCCAAGGCTTTATCGGCTGCATTAGATACCGCCCCAAATATTCCTCCTGTTTTATCTATTGCTGTACCGCGGAATAAATCATTTACCTTTTGAGGATTGGTTAATATAGCTTGTTTAAGTTTATCCTCATCTAGATACAGTTTTCCATTCTCAAAATATTGCCCTGTAGTAATCCCAATTGAACTAAGATCGCCTAGTTTTGATGTTATTGCTGATCGTAGATCCGAAATTGCAGTTGAAAGAATAGAGTCATTTTTAAGCAAGCCGCTTTTAGCCTTCTCCTCCCACAACTCAATATCTTTGTCTGTCATTGCTGCTTTCTGTTCATCTGTCAGAGGGGTATAAGCTCTGTACTTCTCTTCACCTATTTTGTTTGCCATTAGACTTATAAGGTCATTATATGTTTCGACAAATGCTTTGATGGTTTCCATAGACTTATCGGGGCTTGTCTGAGTCGATATCGTTGAGACACCACCAGTGGTATCGCTTTTAGCTAGAAGTGTAAGTTCCACCCCATTTATTGTTAACGTATTAGAGTTTGAAGTATATTCTTCTTCCACTCCGGATGTTTTCACTTTAATTAATGCATCAGCTGCACCGTGGAATGAACTAGGGTCATTACGATCCATATTCATTAAGTCTAAAAAAGAACCACTTAACTTATCATTTTCAATAACATTGTCTGTTCCATATTTGTTAGCCTTAATCGACAACTTCCCACTAACTTCATCGAAGACCGCAGTTACGTTTGCCGAACTGTTATTAATTCTAGCCATGGCTGTTGAAATGGTATCCTCAGATGTAAAGGTAATTGTCTCCCCCCCGTCAATCACAAGCTCAAAAGGAGAGGTTGTACTACTTACTAAGTCACTAAGTAGCGTATTTAGTGTAGCTTTACCTGTGCCAGAAGACGTTGTTAATTTAGTTGTTGAATCTAATGAGGATTTAGATGCAAGCTTTTCCACAGTAACCGACATTTCAACTCCATTAGCAGCTGCAGTAGCCTCGGCCCGAATCGCAGATGTATTTCCCGACACAATAGCTTTTTGTGAATTCATTTGGGAGGCAGTATTCCATTTAATCAGTTTATTCATTTTAAGGTCAACTAACTTAGCGTTAAACTCACGATAGCTGTCTCTTTGCCACCCCAAAATTGTTTTTTGTTGATTAAGTTTATTTAGCGGTTCCCGTTTTGCTGTCATCATTTCTTTTACAATACTATCAACATCTATTCCAGAAGAAAGTCCACTTACTCTCATCGCGTCTCATACAGCTCCTCTCTATACACGTTCATCAATAAGAATTCCAGCGATTTCCATCATATTAGCTACCAAATCAAGTGTTTTTTCAGGTGGAACCTCACGTATCAGTTCACCTGTTTCTTTATTCATAACTTTTACCATTAAGGCGTGGGTTTTCTCATGAATACTTACTTCCAAGGAGGTCGTTGGCCCTTCTAATGCTTTAACAGCACGAGCAATGTTTCGGAGCAGTTGTTCTTCCCCAATTGGAACCTTAATTCCTTGTCTTTCCATTGTAATTAAGTCCGAGGCACTATTTGCTTTCGTTCTCTCGTTGTTATCTTTCTTATTAGTGGTCTCGTAATTCGGATTACTGTTAGTCCGATCTATCGATTTGGCTGATAGAGAAAACTGGAAATCCATTAGCAAAACCTCCACGAAAATTAGTATTAGTTTATATATCGGTATAAGATCAAAGTTATTGCAGTGGAGTTATGAATTTATTTTTAATAGGTTAACTCTAGATCAATAATCGTGCCTCTTCTATAAACTAGTATGTTATATATCTATTAAAAAATGCTGCTGTGCCCAACATCTTTGTTTAAATTTACATCTAATAGATCCGTCCATTTCTCTATAAACAACCATTCCACTTTCAATGTTCTTTTCATAGACTGATGCACCAATCCCTACTGAAACTCTATCGCCAATTATACAATTACCAACGATTGAGGAATAAGGCAGTAACGATACACCTTTCCCCAGCTTCGGATAGATTCCATTTTGAGCCCCAACCGTACTACCTTGCCCAACGACTAAGAAATCGGAATATTCAGCCTTGCCCAGCACCGTTCCCACAGTGTGAAAGAGCAAAAAAATATTTGGTAAATTCGTATCGTACATACAACTAAATCCATGAAGTGCTTTATTAATATAAAAAATTTTATTAGCTAATGCCGTATTTCCACTTTCTTTCCATACGGTATTCGACAAGAACCAAAGAAAAATAGCGTATTGATCAGAATGCAGATGATTGAGAAATGTAGTACCATTTTTCCTGTAAGACTCCAAAGCTATCTTAGAAAAACAATACTCTGTACGATCTAAGGCAAGATCAAATAGAGAGTTCCCAACTTCTTGAAAATGGACTATTTGTTTGTCTGGAAAAAAATGATTAAGTTGAGATGATGTATACTCTTTAAAGTTATATAAAGGGAGGGATAGTTCTATTAGAATCTCTCCTTTCCATTAACATGTTTTGAAAGGTGAACTTTTCAATCATTCCAAGAGTCAATATTTATTAGCTCTATATTTAAATGCTGCTGTACAATTATCTGTTTAATTTCTTCCAAATAATTAGGATTCATTACAATTACCGTTGATAACTCTTTGTCTTGTAATACGTTAATACCAACTATTTGATGACCTGTTCCAGGTAAATATTTACCTACTTTATTTGGATTCACATCTATTACACAATTAATATACTTCAAATCTGGATCAATTAAATTCAAAAAGGTTACACCTTTGGCACCTGCACCCCAAATCGCAATTTCACCCTTTTCAGAATGCTGAGCGAGACGATCCTGTACTTTCTGCTTCCATTCCCTTTCATGCTGAGAAAACTGCATACTATTTGTTACAATATCCATTATAGATGTGAAATCATCGAATTTCTCACTAGTCTCCACAAGCCTAGCCTCTAACCACATATATTGACCATTAAATAGATGTTCAATATTCACTACTTCAAATCCAGCTAATTCAAATGCTTTAGCTAGAGAACTCTTATTGAAATAAGAACAATGTTCATAGAAAAAATCAAACATTACTTTATTATTAAAAATCCATTCTACACATGGTGTTTCAAAAAAGACTCTAGCATTAGGAGAATGAATTAGTGCCTTTCTAATTGTCTTTAGTAAAACTAGTGGCTCTGAAATATGTTCTATAACATGCCGGCAAATAACAACATCCGCCTTTATATGAACACACTCTTCATCGTACAACCTCTTCTCGAATCTCAAGTTTCCATCTAGCTCCACTTCAGGTCCAATATAACTCGGATCAAATCCATATCCATAATTATTGCCAGCTTCAACTATTTTTCTTAGAAAAATTCCTTTTCCACAACCTACTTCTACAACATTTAAATTTCTTACGCCGTTTTTATTAACAAGGTTAGAAGTAAGTTCATTTAAATACTTTTCAAAATACAACGAATAGGACTGAGTATTCTCATAATCACTACCATAAACAACCTTATCCGAATCAAAAGAGCTATTATAAACAAAACCACAGTCTATACATTGGAGAATGTTTAGATCACCTTTTTCAATCTGCTTTGCGCTCTCTAAGCTATTAATCAATAGATTTTGAAACACTGGTATATTCTCACGAGTTATGATGCTCTTTAGATTTGTTGATTCACATACTGGACAGTTATTTCTCGTCACCATTCTTGCCTCCAAAAAGATAGGATTGCCACCACTCTACGGTTTCATATATTCCTTGTAGTAAAGTGACAGAAGGACTCCAGTCAATATTTTCTCTCAACCGTTCTACGTTAGCCAATACAATTTCCGGTTCATCTACTGAAGCTGGGATTGCATTAAGCTGAATAAGTTCCTTCTTATTTAGAATATCCGCTATATTACTTACAATTTCATGCAATCTAATTGGCTTACCTGAACCAATGTTAATAGGACCACTAATCTCACTATCTAATACATTAACTAACGCTTTTGCAGCGTCCTTAACATACAGATAATCACGAATTTGCTGCCCATGTGTACATTTTGCTTGTTCACCTTTTAATAAGGATAAAATAACAGAAGGAACCAGACGAAGTTCATGTTCCCGAGGGCCATACAAATAAAACACCCGTGCCCATGCACTAGAAACTCCATAATGTTTTTGGTACGACATTAACATATGAAATAATGAATTTTTACTAGATCCGTATATACTATTGTAATTAAGAGGAGTCTCAAGCTCACTGCAAATTCCCTGACTCAAATCATATTCGGCACAGGATCCCACACCTACAATCCTCTTTCCTCCTAAAGAACAAAACATATCAAATAGTGATAAGCTCGCTTTTAGCCATTTAAAATTCGCAGACGAATTCCAGTACTGACCTGGTGTAGTGTCCCATGCAAGATGCAAAAGATGCGTAGGAGAATTTATTAGTGTAAACATCTCCCTCATCTGATCGTCATTGAGTAAATCGACCTTCAGCCAAGTAATTTTATCGGTGTTTTTTTTGTTTACAAGACTTGACGTAATTGCATAGATTTGATCCTCTTTTACTGCCAACTCATTTAGTACATGACTTCCTATAAATCCATTTGCACCAGTTACGATAATTTTTTTCATTGCTTATACCTATCATAATTCAAATCTTTTTCAGAAATTATTCTATCATTTTCTTCTTTCGGCCATACTATATTAAAGTCCGGGTCATTCCATTTTATTCCGCGCGCGTACTCATCTTTATAAACTTGGCCCATCTGATAAAATACTTCAGTATCATCAGATAAAGTTTGAAATCCGTGTGCGAAACCCTTGGGTATATAAAGCATTTTATAATTAGTCTCTGATAATTCTATACCAAACCATTGTTTATAGGTCGGTGAGTTAGGCCTAATATCAACGATAACATCATAAATGGAACCTTTAGTACAGCGAACTAATTTTGTTTCTTCATAAGGAAATGCCTGATAGTGTAAGCCCCTTAAGGTTCCCTTTTTTTTATTATATGAAATATTGCACTGTACAAAAGAGTTTTCCAATCCTCGACTCGCGAATTCTTCATGACACCAAGATCTTGCAAAATGCCCCCGCGAATCAGTTAATAACTGCAATTCTATTAGATAGGATCCAGCTAATGTAGTTTCTGTAAAGTGCATTTAATCTGCCTCCATTTACCCTGTTGCTATACATTTCAATCCCCATCTGGATCTATAGTTATTGAAAGTTTTTCTTCTTCATCATAATATTTCGTATGAATATAACTCCCTGTGATTCCCTGATTATTCAATAATAGACACCTCCGGTACTGGTATGATCCATTTACCGCCCCATTCACGGATAAAAGAGGTCTGTTCCATGATCTCCTCTTTCAAATTCCAAGGTAGAATAAATACATAATCTGGTTTAGTCAACTTCAACTGATCTGGCGAAGAAATAGGAATCCTCGATCCTGGAAGAAAAGCTCCCTGTTTGTATGGACTTCGATCCACTGTATAATCCAAATAGTCACGATCAATACCACAATAATTAATTAAGGTATTTCCTTTAGCTGGGGCACCGTACCCTACAATAGTGCTCCCCTGATTCTTAAGGTCAATAAGAAAACTCATAATCTGTCTCTTTAATTGAACTACCTTTGTATAGAACCCTGTATACGTCTCTACATTTCTCATACCATATACTAATTCTTTTTCCAGCATTTCATAAACAGCCGGACTGATCGCAAGTTCTTTATTTTCTGAATGACATGCATAAATTCTTATAGAACCACCATGAGTCTCCAACTGCTCAACGTCATAGATCGAAAGATTGTGCTTAGCAAAAAGTCGACTAACAGTCGTAAATGAAAAATAGGAATAATGTTCGTGATATATAGTATCAAACTGTTTATGTTCTAAGAGCTGAAGCAAATGAGGAAATTCCATCGTTATAGTCCCTTGGGGCTGTAATAGAATTTGCATTCCTTCGACAAAATCATTTAAGTCAGGAACATGGGCAAGTACATTATTACCGAGCAAGAGATCTGCCATCTTCCCTGCTTCCCTTAGGCTTTTTGCTAATTTAGTTCCGAAAAAATTTATCGAAGTATCGATCCCTTTTTCAATAGCGGATTTCGCAACATTTGCTGCAGGCTCGATCCCTAATACAGAGATCCCTTTTTCCTTAAAATACTGTAATAGATAACCATCGTTACTAGCAATTTCAATTACACGTGTCTCACTTGTATAACGATACCGTTCTATCATTTGTTCAACATAAATGCGGCAATGATTTAACCAACTATCCGAATAGCTGCTGAAATAAGCGTACTCACTAAATATATGTTCTGGAGACTCAAATTCCTCTACCTGAACCAAAAAGCAGTGATCACAAACATAAGTTCTTAATGGATACATGTATTCCATCTGATTTATAGATTTCACATAAGAATTTGCCAAAGGGGAAATCCCCAAATCTAGAAAAGTGGTCTTTAGTTCTGTACCACAAAAACGACATATTCCGGTTGACATTTATTCATATCCCCTTATGTTATGAAAGTCTAGCAGCTTTTATTTTTTCATAGTTACTTATTTGTCTTAACGTTAAATCATTAAGACTATTACTCATATAGTTTGTATACCAATCCATCGTCCATTCAATTGATTGTTTAACAGGCAACTTTATACCCCAATTTAACAGTTTTTCAGCCTTCTCACTATTGAGGACCAGCGTTTTAGCTTCATATGGCTGAGTATCGGATTCATATAACACCTCTAATTTATTCCCAAGATATTTGTTACATTCTTCAATGAGCTGAGCAACAGATATAATTGAGGATTCACCAGGGCCAAAATTCCACGATCCTATATACTTTTCTCCTGATTCCCACATTTTTTGGGCTAACAACAAATACCCATTCAAACAATCCAATACATGCTGCCAAGGTCGGATAGCTTGGGGATATCTGATATTTAATGGTTGTTTATTAGTAATAGAACGAATCATATCTGGAATAATACGATCAGCAGCCCAATCGCCACCACCTATAACATTTCCCGCTCTAGCAGATGACAATAATTTACTAATATTCCTATAGAATGATCTTTCATAGGCGGTTGTAACAATCTCAGAACATGCCTTACTCGCACTATAAGGATCAGAACCACCAACAGGATTATTCTCTATAAACCCCAGTAAAGAGTTACTACTGTTTTCGTAGCATTTATCTGTGGTTACATTAATAACTATTCGGACTGATTCAGTATGCCTAGCTGCTTCTAACAAATGAACCGTACCCATAACATTAGTAGAGAATGTAGCAATTGGCTTAATATATGACTCTCTTACTAAAGGTTGCGCAGCAAGATGGAAGATGATCTCAGGTTGAATCTTTTGAATAAATGATTGTAGCCGTTCGTAATCCAATATATCACCATACATAGAGTCCATATTTTTTGAAACTTGAGCAATTTCATATAAATGTGGCTCACTCACTGGTAAAGAACTACTGTATCCGTAAACGTCAGCTCCTAAATGCTGAAGCCATAACGATAACCAACTACCCTTGAAGCCTGTATGTCCTGTAATAAGTACTCTCTTGGAGTCCCAAAAATTAGTTTGCATCAATTACCACACTTTCCAAGGAGCAGTCCCTGTGTTCCACATTTCTTCTAGCTTGTTCTTATCTCTTAGAGTGTCCATTGGCTGCCAGAATCCCTCATGCATAAAGGCTGATAGTTCTCCAGATTTCGCCAACATCTCCATAGGTTCTTCTTCCCACGTTGTATTATCACCACTTATTAATTCAAAAACCTCTGGTTCAAGGACAAAAAATCCCCCGTTAATCCAGTTTCCATCTCCCATTGGTTTTTCCTGAAATCCTATAATTTCATTTTTCTTAAACTCAAACGCCCCAAACCTTCCCGGTGGCCGAACCGCTGTTACTGTTGAGAGATTTTTTTTATTTTTATGAAATTCTACAAGTTCTAATATATTAACGTCACAAAGACCATCTCCATATGTAAAGCAGAAAGTTTCATCACCAACATACTGTTGGACTTTCTTTAGCCTTCCTCCCGTTAGGGTTTGTTCACCTGTGTCAACTAATGTCACTTTCCAAGATTCCGAGTTATTTTTATGAACTTGCATTTCATTAGTTGTGAAATCGAATGTAACATCCGATGTATGCATATAATAATTCGCAAAAAACTCCTTTATTAAATATCCTTTATAACCCAGGCATATAATAAATTCATTAATTCCATAGCTCGAATATACTTTCATAATATGCCAAAGCATTGGAGCCCCACCAATCTCCACCATTGGCTTGGGCTTAACTACTGTTTCTTCGCTCAATCTTGTGCCTAGCCCACCTGCTAATATAACTGCTTTCACCCGCTAAACATCCCTTCTAAGGATAATCTCCAATTCCACCCCAGAGGAATTGTTTGTAGCTGCCACATTGCAGTAATAGTACGTCATACCAGATATTTGAATACGTTCAATATCCTTACTAATGTTATTTTTGTCGAATTGAGGATGTTTTAAGATTAATGCTAATTGACCTCCGTGATTTAGCTTGGAGCTCAATTGCGCAATGATCAGAGGATGATTATTTAAATTATTTGAATCGTATTCGAAAATGATATAATCAAATTTCTGATTTTTCAGCTCAATATCAATATTTTCAATATCTCCTTGGATGTAGTCATCTGAAACCGTTATGATATCTTGCAGGTATTTATGATCCAAACAATAATTCGTTATACACGTATCAAGTATTCCTTTTTCTCTCAACATATTTTTCAACTGCAATGGGTTACTACCACATCTAGTATTGACTCCTAAAATTGATGCATTAGTACATGACAATTTAACTGAAAATTCTTTAAGCAATCCAATATTCATTACAGCATCTGTCCACGAGTCCAAATTATACTTATCTATAAAAATGTCCCTACTTACATTTAGTGAATTATTATTGACCTGATCATCTCGCACCGTAACAGAGCCAAAGTGATAAGTAAATGTGTCTTTACAATATATCAGCTTATAACCTGCTCTTCGAATACGAAAACTAATATCATCATCAGCAAACTCACCATAATAAAATCTAGGATCATAATAATCAATTTGTTTAAGTAACTCTGTTCTAACCATTAATACACATGGAAGCAGTCTTACTCGTTCTTCCCATTTGCGAGGATCCGAATGGTTGTAACGTTCTGCGAACTGAAGCATTTCTTCAAGGTTATTATATTCACCGTTAATCTGCTGTAGATTACTAATCATACTAGCCCCAGGTGATACATACCCTATCCTCTCGTCAGACTCAATACATATTAATAAATTCTCTAACCAACGAGGAGTGAAAATAAAATCATTACATACACAAGCCGTATATTTACCCTCAGCGACTCTCATACCTTCATTAAAACCGTTAGTAACACCTACATTTTTCATCAAATGAAGCGGCTTGACAGATGGCAATGAATCAAAATATTCCCTAGTCCCATCTGTTGAACCATTGTTAACAAGAATTAACTCATAACTAATGTCTAGTGTATATTTCAATATACTTTCTATACATAATTTAGTGTAATCCAATTTGTTATATGCCAATACAATAATACTTACCAGTGGTTTCTCAGTTAACGAATTGAGATATCTGTTATCTTCGATAAATTGTTCGATTGCATTAATAAGTGCATTATCCCTTGTTACATCTAACGCTTTTTCAAAAAAGTAATTTGATTGGATAAGATTGTTACGCAACTTATAGACATATCCAAGGTTAAAAAGCACATCTATATATTCTGAATCAATAAGTAATCCCTTCAATAACAATTCCTCTGCCTCATGTAGTTTATTCTCAGCTACGGCTATAGCTGCTTTCATCGTGTAGATTTCGACCTCTTTAACCAAATAGCTATTATCTTCAAGCTCTGACATCAACTCTTTAGCTTTATAGAGATCACCACTATGAATATATTCTTGAATTCTCTGAGCTATCATTATTTAATCCCCATTCATTTTTTTGATTAATTTAAGACGCATCCACCCAAGAAACTAAAGGGAATTTTCGTTTAATTTCATTCTTTAAGATATTCATAGCTTTAATATCGCCCTGTTTTTTATAACAGTCATAACAGCGTTCATAAGTATTATAATCAGGTTTCAGATCCATAAGCTTGCTATAGAATAGATGAGCATCATCAATATACCCACTATGTAAACAAAGATCTCCTAGTAACGTGATAGTCTTTATATTGTATGGTTGTTCATCATATAATTTGATTAACATATCAATAGCTACCTCAACAAAACTATATTCTGCAAGGAAAAAGCACAAGTTATATTTAGTTTCAACACTACCTCTATAAAGAAACTCTAATACAACTTGAAAAACATCAAACTCTTGCAAGATTACAAGGTGACGAGAAACTTCAAAAAGCAATTTTTCCACATGAGAGGTTAAGCGGATAGTAGAATTGTCTTCTCTATTAATCAAATTGACTATTGTTTCACTTTCCTTTTTGCTCACATTTAGAAGTGGCCGTACTCTATGAAAAAGAGACAGATCCTGAAGGATTATTGCAAGCAACAGCAAATCTCCTCCTACTTCATCAGGTAGATGTGAAATATTGGACCACTGTATCCGAGCTAACTCATATTTTTTGTTATACTGCGATGCAACAGCACAAATATATGGCTGAGTTTGTAACTTATACTTCGCAATATATTCATTTAAAAGTGGATGTCTTAGTTCATATAGTGTATCAATCAGATTTCGTAAGTCATTAATGTTCTCAACGTTATAGATGAGCTCTAAATTTCGATATACATCATCCGCAGGTATGTTAGCTTTAGAAACTATCTCGAAATATTTTGTGAGTGCAGGTATATGTGTTTTCTTCTCTTCAAGAACTTTGATTACTAACTCATAGCTCTCAGCCAACTTCCTTTGCCGCTCATATACTTCAGCCAGCATAAATCTCGCTTTATAGCCACCTGACCCTTCGTAAACCATAGCCCCTTGTCCCTGATCCCCCATCAAAAGACACTTTCTAAACGATAACTCTGCATCTTTAAGATATCCAGCCTCCATAAATAATTGCCCCTGAGTATAACTCATTTCAGAATCCTCACTATACAAACGTACAGCTTCATTAATAACACTCAAACCATCTTCATACCTATTTAGTTTACCTAGAGTAGATGCAAACAAAGTTAATAGATCGGGGAAATACAAGGTACTTTTACTTAAGGGATAGGCTTTCTTAAAGTAATTCACTGCTTTATGGTATTGACCAAGGCTTAAATATAATTTCCCCATATTAAACAAATTAAAGCCGTTAGGATTTTCTTCAACTTCCCTAATCATGATAGGAAGATTCCGTTGCAGCTTGTCCTTTTCTTCTATGGTTTCATTACTATAACCAGTATGATGAAGAAGTAAATCCACATCATCACCCACAAATTTAAATCTTTCATCAAATATATTTAAATGCTCATGAAGTTGATTTTCAAAGTAGAGGTTTTCATTATTTACGAATAACCTTACGTTATAATGAATAAATGTTTGATCGAATGATAGATAATTTTTAATTTTCAATACATAATAATCGAACCCCGTAACACATACCTTATGAATATCTGAATCTTCGTCAAGGTATTCATCTGCATCCATTACCAGAATATAGTCGCATGAAGATTGCCGAATACTGAAGTTTCTTGCTTCAGCAAAACTTCCTGTCCATTGAAAACTATATATGTTAGAGGTATATCGCTTTGCAATTTCTATTGTATTGTCCTCTGAACCAGTATCTACAATAATAATTTCCTCAACCTTACCAACGACACTATCCAGACATCGGGCAAGTGTTTTCTCCTCGTTCTTCACAATCATGCATAAGGACACTGTTTTCTTCATGACTACCTCTCAGTTCTAGGGATAAAAATTCATACTATTATTATCGGTCGTAACCAAATACATGATAAGTAAAGAAAATGAAATCAGCATATTAACCACTTAGAATTTCAAAACGTTTACGAGCCAACTTATAATTATATTGGGCAGATAACTCGTAATATTTCCTGGCCTTATTCAAATCACCAGTAGTTTCATAAAATACCGCTAAATTATAGGTTGCTAAAAATGTACCTGTTCCTTTTACACTCTCATATTTATCTGTGTCTCCTATAGATAAACATTTTAAATAAGATTTCTCTATTAATGGAAAATATCTCATATATTTATTGATATCACTAAAAACTAGTTCCATGTAAAACAAACCACTGACGAAATAGAAGTCTGGAAAATCGCTTAACAGCCTAGCCTCCCTTTCTATCAGCGCAAGTCCCTCTTCGAAATTACCCACCCCTAACATTGTATACAAACACTCGATTATCAATTGTGGCTTGTACCCGTCTATATCAGTAATTCCACTATAACATCTTGATAGATAGGCCTCAGCATTAATAAAATCCTTTATTATTCTGTACTCTTTACCTAGTTGATAAAGAAGATAATTATCATCAGGATATTGATCTAGCTCAAGTTCAAGCATTTTTATATTTCGTTTGTACTTATCTGACTTGTAATATCCATCATGATAAACATAAATCGGCACATTTTTCCTTGGAAGATCGGAAACAATCTGCTCATGGATTTTTCCTGTGTAGAATAGCCCCTTTGGAAATAACCTAGTAACATTCGCTTCTGACTCTCTTAACTCCCCATCGTAATCAAAACTATTAGTAATTCTGATTCGTCCCAATGAATTATTATTAGTGATAAAATCATCAATTTCTTTCCGTGAAGCTTTAATGATACGATCATCAGCATCCAATACTAAAATCCAATCTCCTTCACACTGTTCCAACGCAAAATTCCTTGCAGCTGAGAAATCATTCACCCATTGAAAATCAAACACTCTCGCTCCATAAGCACTTGCTATTTTCTTGGTATCATCTACAGATCCAGTATCAACTACAACTATCTCATCTACGATTGACCCCACACTCTCAAGGCATCTCCCGAGCTTCTCTGATTCGTTTTTTACAATCATTGCTAAAGTTAGCATAAGAAAAATCCTCCAATCATAAAAAAATTAATAAATAAAATAAAAAAAGACCCTAGTTAAACTAAGGTCCCTCCTAAAACAGTAAAAATTAACGAAGCAATTGAAGAACGCCTTGTGGCTGTTGATTCGCTTGTGCAAGCATAGCTTGTGCGGCTTGGGAAAGAATACTATTCTTCGTTTGAGCCATCATTTCTTTAGCCATATCTACATCGCGAACACGAGATTCAGCTGCAGTGAGGTTTTCAGAAGATGTATTCAAGTTATTAATTGTGTGTTCCAAACGGTTTTGAACAGCACCAAGTTTCGAACGTTCTGTAGAAACTTTAGCGATCGCTGCATCCACAGCTACTAGCTCTGTTTGTGAATTAGCTTTAGTCGTTAGATCACCAACAGTAGTCATTAACGCTGCTGCATCCATGTCACCAAAAGTATAAGATATCTTTTGATTGGCATTAGCACCAACTTGGAAATCAACAGCTGTTGTAGATCCATCCCAAAGTTTTTGAGTATTAAATTCTGTGTCATTTGATATCCGTGTGATTTCGAGTGCCAATGCTTGGTACTCTTCGTTAATCGCTGCACGGTCAGCTGTTACGTTAGTATCATTTGAGGATTGAACAGAAAGTTCACGCATACGTTGAAGAATGGAGTGAGTTTCATTCAATGCACCTTCAGCAGTTTGAATCATGGAGATACCATCTTGAGCATTACGAGATGCTTGATCAAGACCACGGATTTGACCGCGCATTTTCTCCGAGATCGCCAAACCAGCGGCATCGTCACCAGCACGGTTAATACGTAAACCGGAAGAGAGTTTCTCAATGTTCTTGCTAGTGTTACCAGTGTTAATTGATAGTTGGCGGTGAGTATTCAGCGCCGCGATATTGTGGTTGATAATCATTTGAATTTCCTCCTTGGATTTTAACCCTCACATCCATGTGATAGGTGTATATATTATTGGTTAAATCATCTTAACTCAGCTTTAGATTAACGAAGCAATTGAAGAACGCCTTGTGGCTGTTGATTTGCTTGTGCAAGCATAGCTTGTGCAGCTTGGGAAAGAATACTATTCTTTGTTTGCGCCATCATTTCTTTAGCCATATCTACGTCACGAACACGGGATTCAGCTGCAGTGAGGTTCTCAGAAGAGGTATTCAAGTTATTGATAGTATGCTCCAAACGGTTTTGAACAGCACCTAACTTAGAACGTTCTGTAGATACTTTACCAATCGCTATATCAAGATTACCAAGCGCTGTTTGTGATTTAGCTTTATCTGTCAAATCACCTACAGCAACCATCAATGTAGTAGCATCAGCTTTAGAGAAAGTATAGGAGATAGTTTGTGCTTTATTAGCGCCTATTTGGAATTCAACAGCTGTTGTAGATCCATCCCAAAGTTTTTGAGTATTAAATTCTGTGTCATTTGAAATCCGCGTGATTTCGAGTGCCAATGCTTGGTACTCTTCATTAATCGCTGCACGGTCAGCTGTTACGTTAGTATCATTTGAGGATTGAACAGAAAGTTCACGCATACGTTGAAGAATGGAGTGAGTTTCATTCAATGCACCTTCAGCAGTTTGAATCATGGAGATACCGTCTTGAGCATTACGAGATGCTTGATCAAGACCACGGATTTGACCGCGCATTTTCTCCGAGATCGCCAAACCAGCGGCATCGTCACCAGCACGGTTAATACGTAAACCGGAAGAGAGTTTCTCAATGTTCTTGCTAGTGTTACCAGTGTTAATTGATAGTTGGCGGTGAGTATTCAGCGCCGCGATATTGTGGTTGATAATCATTTGAATTTCCTCCTTGAAATATATTAGTTCCACATCCATGTGGTACGCCAAACCGTTAAGGTCGGCCGCCCTGCGGGTTCAGCGTCTAAACTATATATCGACAACATACCATGATCTGTTTAGAGTAATTTAGTAATAATCAATAATTTTTCAGAACTTTTATCCTATACTAAAAAAACGGGTCTGCACATCATGCAGTTTCCCGCTTTTTCGTGAGATTTAAATACTATCTTGGATTCCTCTTAGTCGATCCATGATCACGTTAAGATCAGATGGTGCAGTCGCGACTGATTCACGATTTGCTTCCTGAATAGACAAGTATATCTCTTTGCGGAATACATCAACATGTTTTGGAGCCGAGATACCAACCTTAACAGTATCCCCTTCCACACTTAGAACCGTCAACTCTATCTGATCCTGTATAACGATAGACTCCCCTTTCTTACGGGAAAGCACGAGCATATTATCCACCATCCTTTCCGTCTACAATCAACTTCTCCTGTAACAAGGGATGCTTTGTATGGTATGAAGCACTATGCAAAACAATCTGCTTTCCGGTTTTAGCATCAGGATTTAATACGATAGGTCCCAGCAGATTTATTGTGGATAGTTGAATCTGATCCTTCAGTGTAATAATACAGCGAATCAGTAAACTCGATTGAATCTCCAATTCCTCAGCATCAGCATCAGGAAGTTCAAATTCATAAGATGGGTAAAACAAAAAAGGATCGCCTAGTAGAAACGATAATCCCTTCTCCCTAACCGATTGTAAATACCAAAAGGAAGTATCCTCCATAGTTATCAGTACGAAATCAGTCTCTTCATCGAACCCGGGTATTCCCTTTGAGAAATGAAATAACTGATCTTCATTTACTTCCAATGTACCCCAAGATAATGTCTCTATAATCAAAATGATCACTCCTTAAAAGTATTACTACGTAAAAATTATTCTTTTATTAATAACATTTCAAAAAAAGCAGAAAAGCTATAGAGGCGCTCTCAAGCACATCTATAGCTCAAGAGCTACAATTGAAAATTCACTTCCGGCGGAATAAAATGTATGGAAGCGTATTGCTGCATGTATATATTTAACTTGCCACGAGTGTATTCAATTTCCGGACGATGCCCTTCCACTTGAATGTGAACCTCTGCAGGGTGAAATTCAATTTCCGGATCCCTTGTCTCAAAATGAATATCCACATTATCGTATGATGCTGGTCCTCGAGTCTCAGGAAACGAATTTGGTTCTGTGTCTGTGCCATATACTTCAGCAATCGTATTGCCTGGTTTAAAAAAATGGGCCATTCGATTTCCCTGTTCTACCCTCCTAGCAATTCCCTGAAGATACAACTGCTGTATGCCTGAATAAATCCGCTTGTTCATGTCGGGCAAACTGCCCCCGGTAAAAGCCGCCCAAGCTCTAGATTGGTCTATTAAAAGCTCTGGACGAAAAGATTCAACCGTAAGCTCCGCCGAAGTGGTTGTAATATTCACCTCTGCTTTGGGCTGGGTGATGGATAAGATCCCTAAATCAGCATCCATGCCAATCAAAGCAGGTGTCTGGCGTATTTGTAGTAGCGGTTGTAGCACGATAACCACCTCTGTTATCTAATAAAGTCCACAAGAGTTGTAGATATAATCTTAGCACCGACTGACAAGGACGCGTTATAAATATTCTCCTGAATCTTCGATTGCATGATCAACCCCTCATAATCAGCATCTTCAGTCTTAGCCTGAAGATCTGTTAGGTTGATATTTAAATCACTTAAGCGTTCCTGCATCAATTCTACACGATTAGTTTTTGCTCCAACCTCAGATCGAGCGGATAGAATAGTATTCATCCTTGAATCAATAGTGTTAAGTTGATTGGATATTGCTGAAGTATTACCCGATTTTAAAGCATCTGATATACTATTAATAATAGTAAACAGATTATCCGATTCCCCAGTATTACCAAATATGTCATTACCAGTCATACTAATTGGCATTCGTACATCCTCACCTACAACAAACTGAATCTGACCTGTATCCGTAGTAATCGGCTTAGATACATCATATGTACCATCTGTGCCTTTAGCAAAATCATAAGGTTTAGTGGTATATTGCTCACCATTAAAGATATATTTACCGTTCAATGTGCTGTTACCGATATCGACAAGTTGCTCTTTTAGCTGCATTACTTCTTCATTAATACTATCAAGTGCGGACTGTGGATTACTACCTGTCGCAGCTTGTACAGTCAATTCACGAATCTTTTGAACAACATCTCCAGCTTGACCTAGAACTGTATCATTATAATCTAGCCACGAAAGAGCGCTATCTACATTCTTAGTATATTGTTCGTTAGAGGAAAGCTCCGCACGGTAGCGCAGGGAATACGTGATCCCTACCGGATCATCAGAAGGTTTGTTGATCTTGCGTCCGCTGGAAAGCTGTAGCTGTGTATCGTTCATCGTACGTGCATTACGGTTTAAGTTAAGCAGAAGCTGTGAATTCATCATGTTAGAGGTTACTCTCAACATACGCTATATCTCCTTTTATCTGCCGACTGTGCCGGTGGAATTGATCAATTTGTCGAGCAGTTCATCAAAAGTAGTCATAAAACGCGCTGCGGCACTATAAGCATGCTGGAATACTAGCATATTCGACATTTCTTCATCTAGGGATACACCGCTGACTGATTGACGACGGGAGTTAACTTGCTCTACGAGATAATCTGAGTTATCCGTCTGACGTGCAGCCTCTTGGGATTGAATACCCAACTGACCAACCATAGAGCTAAAAAGCCCACCAACAGTGTTGCTCACACTACCGTCTGGCTTAGTAAATTTACTATCCTTCAGGTTCGTCAATAGAAGTGCCAAGGTGTTATTTCCTTTAACGACTTGCGTATTTCCATTCGCATCAACAGTTGTACGTAATGAAGTTGCAAATAGGTTTACGTCAGCTGCAATTTCGGGATTAAGTTTGATCGTTCCAGCCTCACCTGATGTTACAAAGAAATCGCGTCCGACGCTTCCATCCATCGCGTAACCTAACTTGTGAAGTCCGTTTAACCCTTTGACAATGGTCTTGGCGTCCTCATACATTGTTGCGCCCTTAGGCATGGCCTGACCAGCGGTCAAAGTAACTACGGTACCGTCAGCTTGTGTAATCTTGGCATCGCTAGTCAACACTGTGCCCTCAGGAAGATTGGAGCCAGCTGGCACTGTAATTTCAACGTCACCTGTAGCAATAGTGCTCGCCAAATCATTGAGCTGTTTCTTGTAATCGGCAACATAGGTATTATTGGAAAAAATCATCCCGTAAGCCTCGCCGCCCTTTAAAGTTCCGGAGGCATAAGCATTATTGAGAAACGCGCCATCTACGGTTGCAGTAACTTCTCCACCCTCTACGAGAGGTTGTCCACCCAGAGAAATGTTATAACCTGCCTCCGTCTCTACAACAGTAATATTAGCAATTTTGGAGAGCTTGTCCGCCATCAGGTCGCGTTGATCACGTAGATCGTTCGCATGATCTCCCATACCCTCAATCTTATAAATGGATTTATTTAGATCTGCAATTGCGGTCAGGTAACCCTGAGCTTCTTTTGCCTTAACATCTATATTAGTGGTTAGATCCCGCTCCAGATTATTCAATTGAGTACTCATATAGTTCATAGCATCCGTCAAAGATTGTGCAGTTTGCACTACAATTTTACGGGCTGTTGGATCTTCAGGGTTCTTACTTAGATCCGACCAAGATTTCCAGAAGTTGTCCAGAACTGTACGAATTCCTGTATCCGATGGCTCATTAACGATAGCTTCCAGCTTAGAGAGCGTATCTGCTTGAAGACTCCAGTTGCCGAAAGCAGCGTTCTCGCCACGGTACTGATCATCCAGAAACATTTCTCGAATCCGATCGATAGATGAGAATTCCACCCCTGTACCCATTTGACCTGGAACGGTAGATTTTAACAATCCGTACGCTTCAATAGGTAAAGAGGCTTGCATATTAACACGTTGACGAGTATAACCTTCGGTATTCGCATTAGCGATATTGTGTCCAGTTGTATTAAGAGCTGCGGTCTGAGTAAAAAGGCTGCGTCTCGCCGTCTCTATCGAGTGAAATGTGGATGTCATGCTTCTTACTCCTCCTTATGTTCTGCTCTGGCAGAACACTTCATCAGTACAATTCTAACCTCGTGCATCAAAAATCCCCGACCGATTTACGTTGTTGCCTTTGTCGGACGGACGATGATAAGTGATATCCTGATTTGGTCTTCCGACCAACAGATCCAAAGAATAATCTATAAATGTAAGCGACTGCTCTATCAGCTTCTGATTTAGGTCATTGGCTTCTTTCAGGCGATGCAAAGTACCCGAAAGCTTCTGCTGAATATGCAGCAGTCGTGCCTTGTCTTCAGGGTCAAATATAAGCCTGGACAGCTCCGTTAGATTCAGGTTTAGGTTGGAACGAATACCCACGCCTTGTAAAACGGTATATGCGGCTAATATTCGCTCTTCCTCGAGCTGCCCAATTACCTTCATTAGCTTGGACTCACGGTTAAGGATGTCGATTAACGCATCCACCTTGTTATCCATAATCGTCTGTTTCTTCTCAGCGGCCAGATCCAGCATTTGAACATGCACTCCATCTAGCCGCTCCAATAGTTCTATTAATGTCGTCAATGCCATGGATGTTTTCACCTAATTCTCGGAGGATTGCTTAAAGTAAGGGGCGAGTTTCTCTGCTAGCTTAGATGCATCAACTTGATAGGTACCTGCGGAGACCTGCTGCTTTAGATTGTCGATCTTAAGTGCGCGTTCTGGATCATTCTTGCCAGTGTTTTGTGCTTGCAAGAGTTGAATCGCTTCATCAGAGATCGAAACCTCATCCTTGCGTGTGCTTTTCTTCATTTGTTCCTGCCTTTGCGCTTCCGCGCTGCGTTGATACGGATTAATCGCGTTAATTCGTCCGGTCTCGTTAATTTTCATAACTTCCACCTTCCTTCTAATATAAAAAAGCCGATAATCTTTACTAAGTTTATCGGCGTAGACTGAAACATTCTTTATAGCTGCAAACGTTTTTTTGCAGATTTTATAGGTCACGCAGCTTATCTATGGCACGATATGCACCATCAGATGTCTTTTTAGTAGTATCCTCAGCAGAATTTTCCTTGACAGCATTCGTGAGATCTTTCCTGAGCCGACTACGACAGCTGTCACACATATGGCCATCCCGAATCAGTGTACCACACACTTCGCAAGGGTACATCATATTGGGTGCATTAGCTATAGAAATCCGGCCTTCTCGAATAAAGCGGGTAATCTCTTTAATAGAAATCCCCGTAGCATCGGAGAGCTCCTGAATGTTGGTTCCCTTGTTTTCCCGTAAATAATTCACGCAGATCTCATATTCATGCTCCAGCTCTTTGATACAGGCCTGGCACAACCCCATAAGATTCTTGACAAACAACCGGCCGCACCTTGGACAATTGTCTAGATTCATAACAAGCAGCCGCTCCTCTCCGTACATTCTGTGCAATGCATAATATTCTTATGCTCCTAGATTACATGATTGCAAGGAATTCGTCTATGGGACAGAAGAAACGCTACCAACCGCAACTAATCCTTAATGGAATGGATATAGCTGTTCACAATCATGCATTTTTCGCGTTTTAGGAACGCGCCCAGGTCAGGCTATAGATTTCTGCAGCATAATCATAGTTTGAGACCATTTGTTTTAGAATTTCGGCGCAAGCACGAATCGTGCTTCCCGTTGTATAGATATCATCAACAATAATAATTCGAATAGGACGGCTTATAGGTGAGTTATCTTTCAGCCAATCCTTAAAAGGTGTGGAGACTGCCGGATTCGCTCCAAAAGCATTCTTCATATCTGCCAGTCTCTCCGCACGTCCTTTAAAGCTCTGCTTACCCGTATGATGCGTACGAATTAGTAGCGGTAGCTGTGGAATCTTCCTATGACGAGATAGGACATCGGCCAATCTTTCCGCTTGATTGAAGCCCCGTTCTAGAAGCCTGGAATCACTGACAGGTACCGGAACTAATAAATCAGCTGACCAAAGGTTGTTTTTTATGTACCTCTTATGTTGAATAAGATGAAAAAACGATGCCTTCTGGGATGAAAGAGCCTCCTGCTGCTTTTCCTCCTTTAAGGTTAAATAAGCTCTATCCAGCATGAGTCCAAGCAAAGGGGCATATTGTTCATTCCCGCGATATTTATATTGACCGAGCCATTCTCTCATCTCGTTTGTGTAGGCTACCGCACTCCGGTTACATACAATGGGTGAGGGCTCAGCGCTGCGAGTGCAGTCTGGACAGCCTACATGGCGCCCACATATCAAGCAACGTGGAGCGCGTATCCAAGGAATGGATTCCGCACAATTCTTACAGATACCAGGCAGCTGTGAGGACTGTGGGCTGTGCTTCCCGCAGGTTAGACATTGAGGCACGGAGGGGGTAAGAAGGAAAGACAGAGATTTTCGTAACCCTGTAAGCTTGGTATTCATATAGCCCCACCTTTACGAATATATCCTTGGCGGCGAGCGATGATATTCATAGTACGAATCTGAGCAATCGCTCCACGCTGGGATCGGCTCCACTGAGGGGAGGCAAATACAACATGCCCATCAGGATCGTCTTTAGAACGACCGGCACGGCCTGCCATCTGAACCAAAGAGGCTTCGTCAAAAAGACCACTGTCTGCATCCAAAATAAACACGTCACTGCGTGGTACGGTAACTCCCCGTTCCAGAATCGTAGTAGTTACTAACAAAGAGATGATACGGTTGCGAAAAGCAGTTACCTTTTCTGCCCGAAATGAATCCTTGGACGAGGTGCCTTCAATAACCACGCCAGGAAAGCTCCGACGAAGCAGTACCAACAAGCCTTCGATATGAGCTATGCGAGACACAAACAGAAAAATTTGTGCTTTTCTGTCCAGTGACTTTTGAAGATTTTGTATAAGCGATCTTGGCATACTTCTACGCTTCAGACAGGTTAGAACAGAAGGCATACTCAAATGCTGCGGGATAGGCAAGGGATGACCATGGAAGCGGACAGGCACTCTGGCATGTGGAAGTTTGCCTAACCGGACCAAACGTTGCATTTCTTGTGGTGGCGTAGCTGATAAATAAATGAAAGAGCCGTCCACTTTACAGGCTTGTTCAGCGGCATAGGCCAACATAGGATCATTGTGGTAAGGAAACGCATCCAACTCGTCAATAATTACGAGATCAAAACCTTGATGGAAGCGCAGGAGCTGATGGGTGGTTGCGAGCGTTAAGCGACCGCTCACCCAGCGATCTGCGCTGCCGCCATAAAGTACGGCGATAACCTCCGCCGGAAAAGCCCGGGCGAGCCGCGGCGCGAGCTCAAGTACGACGTCGCGGCGCGGCGTCGCTACCAGCGCCCGCCCTCCGGCGGCGAGCACAGCCTCTAGGAGCGGGAAGATCATCTCCGTCTTCCCCGCTCCCGTCACCGCCCAGAGCAGAAACCGCTCTGGGCATGAAGTTGCGGAGCGCTTGCGCGGCTCCGCCAGAAAACCCAGCGCAGCGCCAGCGGCTCCCGCCTGCGC
>NZ_JBBODA010000017.1:0-142827 GCF_038002705.1 Paenibacillus sp. FSL H7-0716 | reverse complement strand
GAGCCAGCCTCAACCCTTTTTTTGTACTGGTCTATGAACTCACTATAATTGAATTGTTAATCAAGGTTAATAGAATTGACCTTTTAACCGACGCTTATGCCGATATTGTAAAAATATTATTATGATGGTGACCATACATATATTTTAGATGAGATACCTGTAAGGTATGTAGCGTATATTTTAGCAGCAAATGTAGGATCTTCTATCGGGGTTTTAGTCCAGTGGATCAAAAATAATATGTATGAATCTCCGGAGGATCTAGTTACTAATGGATTTTTTCACCTGAGAACTCATTCCTTGCAGATCGTCTTTGAAACGCAAAAGAAACCCAGTGTCTTAAATAATCTGGGTTTCTCGACAATCTGAATGACTTTTTCTTACCAGAAAAGTCATTGTTTTTTATTAAATTAAGTACACCATACAGGTTTGACTTTTCGTATTATCGGTGTAAGTGCCTTAATCGATTTGAATGATCATAATTGCAATCCTTTGACCGTTTCTTCAAACCAAACACAGAAAGGTTCATTTATTGCTGCATGGAGAAGAAATAGCAATATCTTTAAGTATAGTTTTATCTACTGCGGTGCACTTGTTGATTGGCGAACGATCAGTTTTGTATCCTGTATTAGTTTTGGCACAGCAAAATTCCCGTTCTCTTTTTTCGAAATCATCTCTAAAACTAATTGGGCAGCGGAAGCCCCCATCTCATAAAAGTTCTGCTGTATAGTTGTAAGTGGAATGTCGAAGACCTCCCCGGCTTGCAAATTATCGAAGCCCGCAATCGACAGCTTCCCGGGAACCTCGACTCCGGCCAAATTCGCGGCTTTCATAAGCTGAATCGCCGTTTTGTCATTAACGGCAACAATGGCTGTTGGCTGATTATCAAGACGGAGTAGAGCTGAATGGGCTCACGGCGTATCTCCGCCCCTGAACCCCCTTGCGCCAGAGTCAGCGATATGTTCAACTCATAACCCTTGCGGTAGACGGCGGCCGGCACAGAATCTCCGGCATGCGGATACAACGCGTACGTAAACCGGTGGACAGCACGGTCCGCGACCGGATCGGGAGAAGCGGGACTTCTCAGCAAATTCAGATCCATTACATGTCCTCGAACGCTATGCCCGTATTTGGAGTCGTTCAGCAGCGCCACTCCATAATCCGGCTGGGACAAATCGATATAGTGATGTGCCGCCACTTCATCCTTCGCGAACTCGATCATGCTGTTGCGCGTCGCGGGCTGCTCGATCCGGCCGAACTGAATGTCGGAGGTGAAGTGTTCACTGGCAATGTTTACGGGAAAGGACACCCGCAGCATTTTGTCTGATTCATTCCAGTCCGCAACGGTTTGAAACTCGATCCGGTCCGAATCCTCGGATAGGATAATCTTCTGAACGAGGGTAGACTCACCGTATTGATAATGCTGTTCCATAATGGCCTGCGGACCATTGATACGGAAGATGCTGCTCATCAGCTTCAGAGTTCCGGCAACCGTTTCGCGGTAGTCATGCGGGAAATCCCAGACATCCCCGTTGTCTTCATAGACTGTGAATACATTTGCTGTCGCGTTCGGATAAATGGCTTCTCTCTTCTTCTCCGCCAAAGCGTCCTACAACGACTTCCTTCTCCCGTTCATCCAGAATATCTAGGTTACGGTATATCTTGCTCTTCTCAATCTTAAGATCGACTTCCTTAATTACGTCATCGGCTTCAGAGCCGAGAATATCAATCAGCGTGATCTCGTTACCTTCCTTGTATGTTCCAATCGGATCGTGAAGGGATACGTCCTTTCGAGTCTTTTTCAGACCGAAGGTGCATTAGGATTTCATTTTCAATGCATCGTGCTGCAAAAGTAGCCAACGTCGTCCCTATGTGCCGAATCTGCCTCCCCCAAATACTAAAGAACACAGATTTATAAACACTTTTATAGCTTATGGCTTACAGAATTCATCCTAACATAGAGCAGATTTTTTAGTATTTCCGGCGAAAATACATTTTTTGAGCCTTTTTTTCTAATCATCACAACAATTTGAGGCTAATGCAATCGCTCCTGCCAGCCCCGCATTATCACCTAAATTGGGAGGAACAACATAATTGTGAATTTCATTGTTTAATAAAGGGTGCGCTATATAGCCGTTAAGCAACTCATGCAGTTTATTGCGAATAAGAGGGAAGAGCTGGCCTTGCTTCATAACCCCGCCACCCATTATGATTTTATGGGGAGCTAAAATCAGCACATAATTCATTAAAGCGTGGGCTAAATAATGAGCCTCCATAGCCCATGCGGGATGGTCTTTGCCAAGCTCTACAGCGGATTTTCGCCATCGTGCGCCGATCGCTGGTCCAGACGCCATACCTTCGAGACAGTCTCCATGGTATGGACAACAACCTTTGAACGTATCATCTGACAACCGCCGAACATAAATATGTCCCATTTCAGGATGAGAAAGTCCATGAACGATTTCTCCCCCCACCACCGCGCCAGCACCAATCCCTGTCCCTATCGTTATATATAGGCAACTGTCTAATCCTTTCGCAGCACCCCATTTGTATTCCGCCAGCGCTGCTCCATTAACATCAGTATCAAAAGCAATCGGTAGAGCCAAACGTTCCTGAATGGCTCCCACTATATTGTACTGGCCCCAATGCGGCTTGGGCGTCGTTGTAATAAAGCCATATCCGGAACTGGAGGCAATGGGATCAATCGGTCCGAAAGAACCGATTCCAATAGCCTCAATTGACTTTCCTTCAAAATATTGAAAAACTTGAGTCATGGTTTCTTCGGGTGTAGTAGTCGGGAAACTGGTTCGATCAATAATTTTCCCATCCTCATAACCGATCCCGCATACGAATTTAGTTCCTCCTGCTTCGATTCCACCTAATAGTTTCATTAGTCCTGCCCCTTCTCGATTCCCATGTTATGTTGCAGGCTACTGAATAGCAAAATCAACAATAAAAGTTTTAATCTCATAGGGATTTAACCGGAATGCAATGGTAGACGAGTTCTGCTTGCCTCCCTGTCCGCGTTCCAGCAGGTCACATTCTTCCCAGCCCTTGATCAGATAATCGCTGGATACCTCGACCTGGCTGCGGGAGCCGGCATATTCATGTAGGCGGATGATCACACCTTTTCCATCTTCCGCCTTTTTGACCGTATCGACAGCAACCCCCTTGGCCTGGGTATGGAAAAGTGATTTGCCCGTATTTGCAGCACTGCCAAAATAGGAAAATAACGGATTATTCAGCATCCAAGCTTCTTCCGCAGTCCGCGCTTCCACCCAGTCTCCGTTATGGGGCAGCAGCGAGTACGTAAAATGATGCTCTCCTTGATCTGCGTTCGGATCTGGATGGATTGCCGATTTGAGCAGAGACAGCCGGATTACGTTGTCCTTAATGTCATGGCCGTACTTGCAGTCATTCAGCAGACTGACCCCGTAGGATCGCTCTGACAAATCGACCCATTGATGACCTACCGATTCAAATCTGGCCATATCCCAGCCAGTATTCCAGTGCGTCGGCCGTTTCACATTGCCGAACTGGATATCATAGGTTGCTTCCGTTGCGCGCACAGCGACAGGGAAGGCCGTCTTCAGCAATTGCTGGCGCTCCTGCCAGTCAATAAATGTCGCGAAATCGATGCGGCGATTAGTGTCATAGACAGTCATGTCCTGCACGATGACAGAATTCATGTAGTTCCATTTAAAGCGGACCGTAGAGAGAAGCGGGCCGTTAACCAGCATTTCCACAGATTGCAAATCCCTGATCTCACGGACTTTCTCCTGATAATAAATATCTATATCCCAGGCATCATGCGCCATTGGCTTATCCTCAAACACCTGCAGAATATTGCCGCATTTCCCTTCAGCCAGAACCTCCCGCTCCGCATCACGATCATAAATAGACGTAAGCTGCCCAGCTTCGTTCCATTCGAGGACATAATAAGGTGTAACCAGACAGGAATCTCTCAGGTTAAATGGGCCCGCCCCTTCCTCACGCTGCTTCACACTTTGCGGCGTAAACCAAATAGTCTGCTTGCCAAGTGCAGGGAGCTTCTCTACGCGCACTTTCCATGCTTCGTCCTCGCGCTGGGCCTGCAGTAATTTTCCCGCCGCATCCTGCCATACTCCTTCTTCCATACCTGGCTCAAGCGAAATAGTAACTGTATCTGTGCGCACGAATGACGCGCTGTTAAATATCTCTACAGCGGCCTTTGCCGAAGAAGCTGAAGCATCGAGCGTTTGGCTCTCAGCCGCCGAAGTTCTCGCCTCCTCCCCGATAAGCTCTGCCTCTGCATACTCCACGCGTGAGTCCTCATAGACCTCGCCTATGGATGAACCTGGAATAATATCATGGAATTGATTGCGCAAAATCGTCTGCCAGCCCTCAAGCAGTTTGGCTTGTGGATAAGCCTCCCAGCTTCCACGCTCGACAGCATTCAGCGTCTGAAGCCATTCCGCTTCCCGGTACAACAGCTCCAGCTTGCGATTCATCCGTTTATTATAGGCCTGGCTCGTGTAGGTTCCCCGATGATATTCCAGGTAGAGCTCACCATCCCAGGTATGAATGTACTCATCCGTTGTTTTTACCGTTTGCTGCAAGCGTTCAAAATATTCATCCGCCCTGCCGGTTACGACATTCGGCAGACCGGGCATATTCTCCATCCGCCGCCGCATCTCCAGCATCTCCCGGTTCACTCCGCCGCCTCCATCGCCGTAGCCGTAGGACAACAGCAATTGCTGATTGAGTGACTTGTCGCGATACTGCTCCCAGATACCTTTTACTGAAAAAGGCTCTATCACACCATTGTATGTATAGAACCATCCCTTAGGCTCGGCAGTCTCCGGTGCTGTGACAAAATGCGTCAGCACTTCAGAACCGTCAATTCCGCGCCATTTAAAGGTGTCATGCGGCATCCGGTTATATTGATTCCAGCTGATCTTGGTAGTCATAAAGGTATCAATGCCCGATTTTTTGAGAATCTGTGGCAAGGCCCAGCTGTACCCGAATACATCGGGCAGCCATAAGTACCGGCAATCCGCACCAAACTCCTCGCGGAAAAACTTTGTCCCATAAAGAATCTGCCGGACAAGCGACTCTCCGCTGGTCAGGTTGCAATCAGCCTCCAGCCACATCGCGCCGCCGGCCTCCCAGCGGCCTTCCTTCACCCGCGCCTTGATCTTCTCATAGATTTCCGGATAATCCGCTTTGATATAAGCATACAGCTGCGGCTGAGTTTGCAGAAATACATACTCGGGAAACTGCTCCATCAGTTGTAAGACAGTAGAGAAGGAGCGGGCTGCCTTCTCTCTCGTATGCGTCAGGCGCCACAGCCAGGCTACATCTATGTGGGTATGCCCGATGGCTGTCACAGTAATTTCTGATACTTGCCTCATACCCGCCAGACGATCCGCAAGCTCCTGTGCTGCTTCTCCAACAGAGGTGTAGAAGCTCTCCGAACCCGGCCGGGACCAATCGATTCGCAGATAGGCAGAATCCAGCGTTTTCAGGAGTTGGTGCTTCTCTGGCCGGTCCTCCGGCAACAACTTGACAGTGTCAAGTATAGCGCGTCCATTATAGTACAAATCATCTGCTGCCCCATCAAGCCAAGCCAGTTCAGCACGCTTTAACTGATGCTCCTGTTCGGCTGGTTTCCCGCCTCCCTCCAGCCCGGACCATAACCGGAAATCAAGGGCTACCTCTCTTCCCGTATATTCGGCTGGTAGAAACACCTCCTGATGGTTGGAGTCAACCCCCTGAAACGGTTCTCCCTCCAGATACAATAAAGACTCGAATCCGGAATTGTTGCCGCCGCCCGTCTTCCCAAAGTCGAAGATACCGACAATCCGGCGCTCTTTCCACTCTGCAGGAATGGATATTTTTTGGGAGAGCCAGACATACACATCTCGTCCCTTCCAGCGGTCTCCCGTGTTTACCTTGGTATTCCCTTGCAAATCAGGGACGCAGCGGACTCCGCCCGCTTTCTCCTCATCCACTTGAAATAACCATTCCTCCAAGCGGATAGCCTCACGATAACGGTAAGCTGAAAGCTCATTAATCCTTAATTGAAGCTTTTCCAATGTGTAAAACATAAAGACTGACACCCTTTCATTAGCACGTGTTATTTACCCCTTAATTCCTGCATCCGCAAATCCTTCTACAATATATCGTTGCAGGAATAGGAAAATAAGAACAGGCGACAGCACTGACATTGTGGAAAGCGCAAAGATCAGAGGATAATTGCGGTCTCTCACCTGCTGCAGGGAAGCTACCAGAGTGCCAACATATCATTTATTTAGTAATACCCGAATGCTTTTTATCTCAAAAGGAGTGAATTCCAGCTCGACCTCTGCGCTATGCTCCTGCAGCAGACGAATCGGACGCTCCATCAGATCGCATTCCTCGATGGACAGGCAATCCAGTCCAAGGCTGATCGCTGTCCGTGCCCGGGTTCCGCATGTTTCATACAGGCGGAAAATGAGATAATCACTGTCTTCCGCTTTTTTGACGGATTCCAGCATGACAGCAGGATGCCCGATCTGAATGAGCTGAATGGGCTCACGGCGTATCTCCGCCCCTGAATCCCCTTGCGCCAGAGTCAGCGGTATGTTCAGCTCGTATCCTTTGCGGTAGACGGCGGCTGGCACAGAATCTCCGGCATGCGGATACAGCGCGTACGTAAACTGGTGGACAGCACGGTCCGCGACCGGATCGGGAGAAGCGGGACTTCTCAGCAGATTCAGATCCATTACATGCCCACGAACGCTATGCCCGTACTTGGAGTCGTTCAGCAGCGCTACTCCATAATCCGGCTGGGACAAATCGATATAGTGATGTGCCGCCACTTCATCCTTAGCGAACTCGATCATGGTGTTGCGCGTCGTAGGCCGCTTAATCCGGCCGAACTGAATGTCTGAGGTGAAGTGTTCACTGGCAATATTCACGGGAAAGGACACCCGCAGCATTTTATCTGATTCTTTCCAGTCTGCAACGGTTTGAAATACGATCCGGTCCGAATCCTCGGCCAGAATAATCTTCTGAACGAGAGTAGACTCACCGTATTGATAATGCTGTTCCATAATAGCCTGCGGGCCATCGATGCGGGAGATGCTGTTCGTCAGCTTCAGGGTTCCGGCGACCGTCTCGCGGTAGTCATGCGGGAAATCCCAGGCATCCCCGTTGTCTTCATAGACCGTGAATACATTCGCTGCCGCGTTCGGATAAACGGCCTCTCTCTTCTGTTCTGTATCGTATACGGAGAGAATATGTCCCGCTTCGCTGAAGCGGACCGTCAACCGTGAATTTGCAAGCAGTCCGTCCGCCGCCGCCAATCCTTCGATCACCTTGTCTCCGGTGGCATCTGCAAGTCTCAGATAGCTCATACCAGGGACAGTTACCCAGAGCCATTCATCTTCCACACGAACCCATTCTTTCCGCTCCCAAGGCAGTGAATTGAATACGGCCGTCTCTCCGCTCCAGCCGGACAGTCCGGCGATCTCCGCATAAGCCTTGCTAATCATGGCATACACTTCGTCATACAGCTTGGCGTAACGCTCCAGCGATTCGTCATAGACTCTCGTTATGGATGATCCCGGCAAAATGTCATGGAACTGATACAGCAGCACTTCTTTCCAAATCTCCTCGAGCTTTGTCACCGGATAGGAAGAGCCTCCCAGGCCATGCAGCAGAGAGGAAGCATATTCAAGCTCCCGCAGCGCCTTTTCCAGCTTGCGGTTATACCATTTATTGCGTGCCTGCGTCGTCAAGGTCCCCTGGTGCTTCTCCAGATACAGCTCGCCTTTATAGGTCTCGAAGCGGGCGGCTTCCTGCTCCAGTCGCTGGAAGAAGAGCAGTGAAGACTCCTGGATCACCGGCGGCAGACCGGAAAGATTATGCTCCCGGGCCAGCCGCTCCAGATGCTCCACTCCGGGCCCGCCGCCACCGTCGCCGATGCCGAACAGCATCAGTGCATGGCTGGACACATTCCGCTCCAGATAATCATGCTCAATCTTGACAAGCGACCGCGGCGCCGCAGGACTGTTGTAGGTATCCTCCGGCGGCAGATGCGTCAGCACCCGTGTTCCGTCGATTCCCTCCCAATAGAAGCTGTGATGCGGGTGGTCATTGTATTCACTCCAGGACAGCTTCTGGGTCATCATATAATCGACGCCGGACTTCACCAGAATTTGCGGCAGGCTGCCCGTATAGCCGAAGACGTCCGGCAGCCACAGCACCTTCATTTCCTGGCCGAATTCCTGTTCAAAGAAACGTTTGCCGTACAAAATCTGCCGGACCAACGCTTCGCCGCCGGAAATATTGGTATCCGGCTCCACCCACATCGCGCCCTGCGGCTCCCAGCGCCCTTCCTCAATCCGCTCCTTAATCTCCTGATACAACTTAGGATAGCTGTCCTTCATCCACTGATAGAGCTGCGGCTGGCTGGCTCCAAAGATATATTCCGGATATTTTTCCATGTTGCGCAGCACCGTCGAGAATGTGCGGGCGCCTTTGCGGATGGTCTCCCGGATCGGCCACAGCCAGGCCAGGTCCATATGTGCATGTCCGATGGCGCTGACAGTCAGATCGGGATCGCCGCCTTGCTTGACAAGCTCCCGTGCAACAATGCCCGCAGCCTGGCTTACCCGCTGGCCATCGATCGTGGATAAATGATTGGAGGCATCGTACAAGGCCTGAACAATCCGGGCTTTGCGGGCGCTGTCCTCCGCCAGCCGTTCTGCCAGCTCCAGCAGCACTTCGAAGTCGTAATACAGGCTGCGGATATCGTCATGACAGACGGCAATCACCGCTTCCTTCAACGTCCCGCTCCGGTAATGGCCGAACAGGTCGTTGCAGCCCGCATCTCCCCACAGCTCAATCCGCTCCCCGCCTGCCGCCTCAGGCAGCAGGTCCACCACACGCTTGCCTGGCAGGCCAAGCGCATACTCGAATTCGGAATTGATATTGGTCAATCCCTGGCGCGGTGATCCCGACTCGTCTACCAGACACAGCTCGCCGTTCACGTCGATGAGCAGCACAATCCTGGCTCCGGCCGCCTCAGCCGGTACAACGCCCGCGAAGTGGAACCACGCGCAATCCCAAAGCTCACCCCAGCGCTCACCCGCGCTGAGCTTGACATAGCTTCCTGTCGTTTTTTCGGTGTAGGCCACAGGCTCCTTGGTCACCCATGCCTCAACCTCCAGCAGGCCAACCGTATGATACATCGCCTCGTTCAACTTTTCCTTCACTCTCTTTATCTTCTTAAGCTTAACTTGATCTGCTTCGAATGGCATTCTCTCACTCCTAACTAATTCTTACCGTGCAGTTGATAAATGAATGCGGCAAACAGACTGTTCGACCATGCGAACCAGGGCCGTGTATATTCAGCCGGAGCATCCGGATTAAACCCTTCGTGCATGTAGCCCGTATTCCCGTCAGTGTTGGTCATCATGACCAGAATCCCGGCAATCTCCTCAGGATCCAGTGAGGTCAGCCCCTGCATGGCCAGCCCAATATGCCAGATATATCCCGGCGGAGTATGAGGGCTTCCGACACCACGGGCATATTCCCCTTCAAAGTAATACGGATTGGAGCGGCTTAGCACAAAGTTTCTCGTATTCATATACAGAGGATCATCTGCAGCGGCATAGCCTAAATAAGGAATCGACAGCAAGCTGGGTACATTGGCGTCATCTATAAGATGATGGTTACCAAATCCATCGGTCTCATAAGCATATATTTCGCCGAATTCAGGATGAATCACCGTGCCGTAGGTCCTGATACCATAATCGATTTCTTCTCTCAATTTGGCAGCGCGGCACGCCGTCTCTGCATCGTTGTAAACCGTGTGGAGAATTACCTCTGCGTATCCCAGTACGACAGAGGCAAACATATTGGCTGGAATCAAATAACCGAATACGCAGGCATCGTCACTTGGGCGGAAGCCGCTCCAGGTCATCCCCGTATAATTAACCGGCATCGAGGCGCCGTTGTTTCTAAGCGTATCGCCCGGAGGACAGTTCAATCGCTCAAAACGGTATGGAGACTGCTCGTGATGTCTTTGCTCCACCGTCCACAAATCGATAATGCGCTGTACCGCCTCCTTGAAGGCATCATCAAAAATATCGATGCTCCCCGTCTCCCGCCAGTACATGTAGGCCAACTCAACGGGATAGCAGAGCGAATCAATCTCGTACTTGCGTTCCCACACCCAGGGGCCGGATTCGGTTAAATCCCCCTCCCAATGCCCATGGTCATTCGGTTCCTTATTGAAGGCATTCGCATAAGGATCTTCGTTTATACAGAAAATTTGCTTGCGGATCAGCCCTTCTATCACTGCCTGCAGTTCGGGCAATTCGCTGACAAAGGGAATATAATGCTTCACTTGAGCACTAGAATCCCTCAGCCACATCGCTGGAATATCGCCTGTGATTACAAACACAGAACAGTCTTCCAGATATTCAACCGTTGTCTCAAGAGTACTCATGAAGCAATTGTTAAAAAGAGTGCCCAGCTTCTTTCTATCCACAGCCAGCTTGGAAAAATAGGCCTGTCCCTGTTCTATAGCGTCTGTAAGTTCTTTCCATTTGACTGAATCCTGGAAATTGATGATTGGTTTATTCAAATGCGTCGCCTCTTTTATTATGCTATTGCCGAATCTGAATCCATGTATCTTCCTGCTGATGAACGTACCGGACAAGCAGCGTGCGGGATTCCCCATCCCATTCCCAGTGAAGCGCCTCTACACGGCTATCCGTATCCAGGATTACCTCTGCCGGCTTGGCCGCACAGCGGATTCTTGCCGCCGCAAGTACCCCGATCGGCCCCCGAACCGTAAAGCGGACGCCGCCGGGTTGCTTGATCACATTTTCGATTCTGGACGAACTGGCGATAACCTCGATTCCTGCTGAAAGTTCTGTGCCTCCACCCGGAGCAGAGTAATCCAAATCGTATAAGAATGCCTGCTTGTCAGGCTCAATGCTGACCCTATTCCGGATGGACAGCTGCGGATCAAGAAGATCCACGTAATGGCCCGTCAGCTTCAGCGGATCGGAATGAATGGATTCCCGCATGACGGATGCAATCACGTACGGTCCCCGGCGGAGCATGAAATAATTCCGCGGGCTCCAGCGCAAAAGCGGATCGTTTAGACCCTCGATAGCCTGCTGGACCACATTACGTAGCATTTCAGCCCCTTCAGGACTCTCCGCCAGCCGCTCGGGATGAACCGGCAAATACATAAGCAAGCCACGTCCAATCTCCGCTGCGCCTTCGGGCATTCCGGCATCCACTCCCAGAGTCTCAAACAGGTGTTCGCGCGGAGATTGATACCTGCGTTTCCCCTGATTCCACCATTCTCTGACCTGGTGATACGTATCACTGTCATCGCCGACATAAATGAGCGCTCCCCCGTCCCTGACCCATTGCGCAAGTGCATAATGGATGTCAGGGTTCTCCGGCTTCATGAACTCGTAGCTGACAATGAGCACCCGGTAATCGTCCAGATAATTCGCGGAGCGTCTGATGTTGTCCAGTTGAACCGGCCGCACGGGAATGCCATGCTTGACCAGAGGGAGCGTCAAGCCGTAAAAGGAAGAGAAATTTAGCAGTTGTACCGCATGCTCGTCGGTCAGTTCTACCTCGTTCGTTCCGTCATACTTCATCATAAACCCGGCTGTTGCAGCCCCGGGCGTCTTCCGCTGATACATTGCCGAGTCGGAGAGCAGAACACCAAGCGGGATACCGCCTCCCGGCTCGGCAATAACCGGCTGGTCCATATGCTCCAGCGTATGCATCACATTAAGCAGCATCGTGGCATAATCGGCTGGAATCCGCTCCTTGCCGTGACCGTCTTCCGCCGGATATTCCTCTTCAAAAATACGGCGCGGCCATGGGGCAACCTCATAGCGGCTCACTTCCGGATGAAGCAGCGACGCAGTCAGTGTCTTGATATAATTAAACCGGTAATCCTCCCAGGTATGCTTGGGATCATCCTCAATCGGATCATGCAGGAACCACATCTGGCGGTCTGTCCCGCGAACAAGCTCCTGCATAATGCCGTATTCAAGAAAAGCAGTCTCAAATGTGCGTTCGGAACGCACACCCTCATAGACATTCGGCGTACGAGAGGTTCCGGTCCAGATTTGAGCGATATAGCCGTTGATGGAGGGCACATCAAGCAGTCTTGATTCAGGACTTACAATCCGCCACTGTGCGTAATTGATCAGACTGTGCGTCGGTACGTAGAAACGCAGCGGTCGGCCGTAGCGGACCAGCGAATATTCTTTGAGTGCCGAGCACAGGTGGTCCAGACAGCGGCTATACAGGTAGGCCTTCAGCTTGGAAGCCCGGTACTGCGCATCCGCCGTTTGCCCCGGATCACTCCAAGGTTCGTTATAATAGTTCTGCCACTCCCGCTTGAACGCGTCGGAGTAGCCCCCTTCCACCCAGAATTCCGGCTCCTCCAAATGGATGGCTTCCACTCCCGCATCCACTGCCGGACGGATCTGCTCCAGCAGATATTTTGAATATGCGATGGTCGGCACCATATAGGGGATATCTGCCGAAGTTCCGTGGATGATATGCTCGCCCGTGCTATACTTTTGTGCTTCATCCCAATGGGAACGTCCATCGAATTGCCCGTCTAAATAGTCCCCATATCTCCCCCAGGATACACCGGTCATAAGATGCACACGATACCCTTTATCCTTCCATTCCCTGATCCGCTCCGGCAGCGACGCATTGACACCGTACACCATGACGAAATCCGTCTGCAAATCATAGGATTCCCTGAATTCGCTGCCTTCCTGAAAACCGGTTCTCTCATTTTCTCTGGCATTCATGCTTCCACTCAGCTCCTTTGTCCTAGCAATCCGTCCCAGCACCTGACGTGAATAGAAAAAGGGGGCAGCATTGGACTGCCCCTTTTTCAGCTATGCCTGTTCCAGTTATTTCGTAAGTTTCTCGGCTTTAGCTTGGGCATCATCAAGAATGCCTTTGATATCTCCGTCGGTCATCAACGCTTTGGTTACAGCATCTCCGAAGAATTGCCATACCTGCGCGTCGCTTTTCGCAAATGTCGGAAGCCCTTGAACATCACCGGACATCGCCAGATAATGCTGATACATTTCCGGGTGGTCCTGCTTGTAGGTATCGGTTTCTGCAACCGATTTCAACACTGGGGACCGGGTGCCGGTGTCGGCAATCAAATTCTGGATTTCTTCACTGTACATTTGACGAATGTATTCAAAAGCCGCCTCTTTGTTCTTTGACCCTGTTGGTACCGAGTTGAAGGCCGCGCCGATCGTAATGTTACTTGCCTTGCCGTCAGCAGAAAGCGGAATAGTAGCCATGCCGTAATTGATGCCGAGCGTCGCACTTTCTCCTGCGCGCCATGGTCCATCAATCAGATAGGCGATTTGCCCTTTCTTGAATGCATCGAAGTATGCGCCTTCACTTTGATTGGCCATCAGCCCTGCTGGATGGACAGCGTTAAGTTCTTTAAGAAATTCTACTGTCTTCACATTAGCTTCGCTGTTGAATACCGGCTGACCCTGGTCATCGGCGAAGCCGCCATTGTTGATCAGCAGCAGTGGTCCATACCGCAGATAACCGCCGGCATTTGGCCCTGCATAGACGCCACCGCCGTAAAATTTACCTTTTCCTGCTTCATTAACCTTCTTCAGATCAGCCAGCCATTCATCCCAGGTTGCCGGTGCCTTGTCGGGGTCAATACCCGCCTCTTTTACAAGCGCCTTGTTCCAGAACAGACTGCTTACACCTGGCTGTGCTGCCAGACCGTAGATCTTCCCATCATATTCCATTGGCTTCCATGCCGCCGGAGCCAGCTTTTCTCTAATTTCGGCAGCCATATCATCCGGGAAAGGCTCAAGTTGCCCCTGCTGGGCAAAGCCCGGCATTTGCGTCTCTCCGACGATAATATCCGGAACGTTGCCGGCGAGGAAGGCTGCCGTTTCTTTCTGGGTCAGAGTATCTCCCCATCCCCAGTCCTCCACGGACACCGTAATATTTTCGGCCTTCAAATTTTCATTGATAATGTCCTGATAAAAGTAACCGAATACATTGGGGTTGCTGACCGCTTGGCCCTGGGTGTAAGTGAAATCCGCTTCCGTTACCCGTGGCGCGAGTGTTTCATCCGCTATAAGGGCTTCTTTTTTCTTGGGCAGCAAATCACTGACAACGCCTTCACCAATACCAATTGAGCCATCCGTCAGCACACGCAATTCCACATTTGCCGGAGCACTGGTGCTGGTGGCAGGTTCTGTCGTTGCTGCCGCCCCCGATTCTGCCGGTCCACTGTTGTTGTTTGAGCTGCATGCCGCCAAGCCAGTCGCCATAGCGAGAATCATTGCCGTGCTAGCCATTTTTTTAAAACGCATTTTTTAGCCCCCTATTAAGAATGTAACTTCAGCTTACGAAATCATTATATCACATATATTAATTATATCAATTATATTTTTCAAAAAAATATTATCAGCCTTTTATCCCCGTGTTTGCCAAGCCCTGCACAATATATTTCTGTAAGAAAAAGAAGATCAGGAGCGCCGGCACAGTAAGCCCCAGACTCAGGGTAATGATTAATGGATAATTGACCAGGCCAACGGTTACGGACACAGAGGATAATCGGGTTATCGCGGAAGTAAGCATCTGCAGATTATCACTGGTCGTATAGAAGTAAGGCGTCAGAAAATCATTCCAGACTGTCAAAAATGTCGTAATTGCTATATATGCCATAATAGGAAGCTGCAAAGGAAATAAAATCTGGAAAATTAAACGGATCGTGCCGCAGCCATCAATTTTGGCCGCTTCATCCAATTCCACCGGCACCTTCTCCAAAGACTGCTTCACCAGGAAGGTACCCATGATGTTGATGGCCGGCCCGCCGATCAAATAGACCCACCAGGTATTCAGAATTCCGGTCCCTCCCGTAAAAATGTCATTGCCACCGGCAAATGGAAACCGGGCATATTCCAGATAGGTTGGAATAATAGCCATTGTCGCCGGAATCATCTGAGTAGCCAACAGGAGCAGGAACAGACCTTCCTTCCATTTGAAATGCAGCCGGGCGAACACATAACCGGCTAAGAATGAGGTCATAATTGCACAGAACGTCATATAAACCGCACGAAGTGCTGAGTTTCGGATGTAGAGCAGAATTTTAGCATCATTACTGCCCACGAACAGTGATTTATAATTTTGAAGCGTCGGGTTTTTCGGAACAGGAAATAGATCCAGTAGCGTGGAGGCAAACTCCACTTTATTAAAAAATGCGACCATAATCATAAAAATAAGCGGATACAGCAGAACAAGCCCTACTGCCAGCAGAATGATATGACCCAGTAAATGGCTCGGCTTAAACTGGCGCTTCAACCTTTGCGTGTATATATCGGACATTTCTTATTTCTCCTTTCTGTGCTTCTTGATAGGGATTGTGTTTTGTTTGTCCGAATTGGTGGACCAGCGGTAATAGAACACAGTAACCAAGATGACAACGGCCGCCATAATCACAGAGGAAGCGCCTGCCATTCCCATGTTGAAATCCCAAAATCCGTCCCTGTAAATCCGGAACACCAGAACCTCCGTTTGGCTGTATGGTCCACCATTGGTGATGAACAGCACCTGTTCATAAATCTGTATTGCCGCAATCACGCTTGTAATCACAATATAGGTTGCAATCGGTTTCAACGACGGCAGCGTAACAGCCTTCAGCTTCTGCCATCTTCCGGCTCCATCAATTCCCGCTACTTCATACAGAACCGGGTCTACAGATTGAAGACCGGCCAGCCAGAGCAGAGCGGCAGCCCCTACACCCTTCCAGACGGAGTAGACCACAATCCAAAATATACCCCATCCTACCGAATACTGCCAAATGATCGGATCTTTACCCACGGCCTTCAGAATATTATTGATGACGCCATTGTTCGTATCCAGCAGCATGTTAAACACCTGAGTGGTGGCTACGGTTGAGGTCACTGCAGGAACATACCAAAGTGAGCGATATATCCCCTTGCCCATAAGCGGCATGTTCATTAGCATCGCCCCGCCGAACCCCGAGAGCAGGGTAACAGCCGTTACCAACACCCCAAGCCAGATAGAACGCCATAAAGCACCTGTATAGAGCGGATCTTTAAAGAAGGCGATGAAGTTATCAAACCACACAAATGTAGGTGTGTCATTTAGGCCCACCCAATGAAAAAATCCAAGAAAAAAACCAAAAACCGTCGGAAATCCAGAAACCAATAACCAAAAAGCAAACATTGGAATTAGAATGACAGCGGCGATTATCGCATCCTGATTTCTCTTTTTGCGCCGCTTTACTTTGGTTGAAGCTCCCAGCACCTGAGCAGTTCTCCCCATATCCGCTACCTCCATGTAACTATAAGATTAGACATAACACATCTGCAGACATTTCATGCCTCTAATATAATATATAATCAATATATTATATATGTCAATATAATTAAGATAATTATCCTACCACCAGTACATTGGACTTATTACGCGTAGATGTAATAAATAATAAAAAAACGCTCTACGAATTCCTTCGAAATTGAGCGTTAATGATTATTTGTTTTGTACTATAAAGAGCAGATTAGTTACGAAGGTATTTTGCAGTGGACTGGCGTTCAACAAGCTTTGGCTGCAACAGAATCTTATGATACTTATGATCCTGCTCGGCAGCCTTATCTGCAAGCAGTGTGGTCAGAATGCGCGCCGCTTCCTCACCCATAAGATCTTCTGACTGCGAGATATAAGATACAAAGCCGCTTTCATCCGTTCCCGGAGAGGGGTCGTCGAACGTCAGGATCGAGATATCCTCCGGCACTCTGAGCCCCAATTCCCGGCAAATAGCCATGAGATGAAGCCCCAGCCTGCTGTTCAAGGTAATGAAGGCAGTAGCCATGCGGTTCTTGATGAAGCGGTACAGCGGATGCTCAGGATCGACACCCTTGTACTCCACCAAAAAATCAGTAAGAATAAGCGAGGGATTGATCAGCGCTCCCTTCTGCTTCAGTCCTTCCATGTAGCCGCTGATCCGGTCCTCCACTGTAATCGTTGGAAATGGCGAATCGGAACAGATCGCGATGTCACGGTGCCCAAGATTCCACAGATAATCCACTGCCATTTCGCCGCCAACCAGACCGTCACAACGAACACTATTGGTCTCCACACCATGAAAATAACGGTCGATCAGAACGAATGGATATTTATTCTGCTTCAACGTCAGGACTTCCTCGTTGTAGGTTTCCGTATCGCAGGGGAAAATGATCAATCCTTCCACACCATCCCGAACAAGCTCTAGAATCGTAGCTTCCTCACGCTCAATCCTATTATAGGTCTGTACAATGCAGAGACTGTATTCACTCTTCTCCAGCACTCTATTAATTCCCTGAATGAGACGAAGCGAGAAGTAATCGATTAAATAGGGGACGATCAATCCAAGTCTTTTCGTCTTGTTCTCTGAAGCATTCCTCTCCGTCTTATTTCCTAAATAACGACTCTTCGTATTAATCATAACCTCCGGAGCAGCCGGAGGCTTGCTGTCCTCTTCCGTCAAACTTTCTTCGGCTTCCTCCTGATTCCCTTGAACAAAACTCCCTCTACCGGGTACCCGGTAGATCCACCCATCCTTCGCCAATTGCATGAGCGCGTTGGCTACGGTAATACGGCTGACATCGAATTGCTCCATAAGTTCCTTCTCGGACGGAATTTTCTCACCCACCTTCAATTCCGAATTCGAGATCCGGTGGCGAAAATATTCTTGAATTTGTATATAAAGCGGCTGCCTTTCATTCTGCATAAATCATTTCTCCTCATAAACATTATATAAGGATATTATATCATTTATAGCATTTAGTCAAACACAGCCGCTTAAATTATTGGATAGGGACAAAAAAAAATGACCAATCCTGCTCTGAATCTAGGGCAGGATCGGCCGTCCAGGTTCATGGCAGCCGGTACGTAATGATCAGGCCCGGCCGGTTGGCCGTGTTGCCGTTGTTCGCGGATGCGAAATCCTTGGTTCCGGATGCGCTGTTCACAATATTCTCAAGCAGAACGAAGCCGTTGTTCGTCTTGGTGCCGTTTACCCAGCTTTGCACCAGATCCGTTACGTTAAACGTATACCATGCATTTTTGGTGCTGCTGACTGTTGTTTGATCAATCGTGGCAGTCCCATACCCCGGCTTGTTGTTCCAGTTAACGCCTGCCACGGACTGTCCGTCAATCCCCGTTCCCGTCCCTTCGCTCCAAGCAGCGGTTACTTCCTTTACACCCACAGTCTTTTTGACAGTTCCGTTACGCGTTCCGGTTAATTTTACACGCAGTTGCGCGCTGGTAATGATCGCACCAGACGGGATCGAGGACGGGATCGAGAAGCGGATTAACGCTTGTTTCTCGTCCGTGTCAGCACCTGAGTAGGAGGCAATCTCCAGCTCCCCGTTTGCTCCCGTGTTGCGGTCGGGATAATTCTCCAGCACATGCGCATCCCTCGTGTCGGTGTAGCCGGAAACACCTTGCTGTAGAGACACCGTCGTAAACGTATACGGACTCGCCGGCGCAACTGCCACATTGTCGAAAGTCGCGCTGCCGACCTTGCTGTTATCATGCGAGGTTACGGCCAATCCGACATAGATGGTGCCGGTCATTGATACCGTCACGGCGCTTCCGATCTGTGTCCATGAGCTGCCGCTTGCCGAAGCGAACGCCGTGAATGTATTGCCGCTCCGCACAAGTTTCACATAGTAGCCCGTTCCGCCGGATGCCTCGTCCGTATACCCTGTCGTATTGGATAAATTCTGGCCCGTCGCAGGGCGCCGCTGGAAGTTGATTCCGTGAGCAGGCGTGACGACGACATCGGCGAATTTGCTGCCTGGGTCGAGCGATTCGCGAATCATTATTCCTGCTTTTGCCCATTCACTCGTGTTGTCTTGGCTCTTGACCCGGGCTGTAATCGTCACGTCCCCCGCAACCGGCTTATACACGAAGCGGAACTGGTCGGCCGCCGTCCAGATGTCGAATCCGGATGCGCTCAGCGTGAACTGTCCGTTGCGGCTCCCCGCGCTGCCGCTCGCACCCACCGCGCCGATATCCTTGGATGCCCAGCCGGACTCCAGCGGCTCGCGCGAATTCAGATACGCGGCAAGCTGTGCCGGGCGATCTGTCTGAATGAAACCAGCCCCCCTGTTGATGACCCATCCCCAGCCACTGTCCGGATTGCTGACGGACATATCATCGGTGTGTCCGGCGTTAAGGGATGCCCATAAGGTATTAACGAAGACTCTTCTGCCTGCGTTAGCGATTTTATTCACTGTAGTACTGGAGATGACGGCGCTGGATTCGGATTCAAACACCAACTCGTACAGATCCGGGTTCGCACCGGCGATAAGTGCATCCAGATCGGAGAGGTTGTTGTCGGAATCCGTAATGACCGCCTGATACAGAGGACGCGGAGACTTCGAGTCGAGCCAGGAATCCACGACTGTATTAGAGGCCGTACTCTTGAACACCCCCTGGGCGGTCGTCCCGGTGCTGACCAGCACATTCCAGACATCGTCTCGAATATCCCAGCATTTGTCGAGGTTGACCAGCACCTTGCCCTTCGCAAGATTCATCGTTTCCTCAAGTGTCGGCACCGTCTCATTAGTCAGCGCTGCGCCCGATCCCCCCTGCCCTTCACGAAGCTTGAGTGCCTTGATCTGCGCGAGTGTCAGATTCATGACGTCGCCTGTACCGTTTGTTGTCCGATTCACGTCGGGATCGTGCATCAGCACGATCTTGCCGTCCGATGTCTTGCGAACATCGATTTCCACCATCTCGACGCCCATGTCAATGGCGGATTGAATGCCGGACAGCGAATTTTCCGGATGCCCGCGCCAATCGCCCTTGTGAGCGGCAATCATAACCGAACCATCCGGACTCAGCATCTGGGTCAGCAATGCAGGGGCGCTGAGCGCATCTGCTTTCGGTGCGCCAGTCCCCCCCCAGGCGGATGCAGCAATCAGCATGCTGCAAGCATAAAGGAACAGCTTGCGGGAAAACGAATTCTTTTTACGCGTCTTCATGAAAATTCCTCCTTTTGCTACACAAAATAGATACATTACAAAGCAACATTTACGCTTTTCCGGTCGCCGGACCGGCTTAGTCCAGCCTCTCCTGTCTTCTTGGCCGTCTCTGCCTCGCCTCCCTTCCGTTGTTCAACTCCCCAATGCGCGTCCCGCCTCAACTCACAGCTGTCAGACTCTATGCCCACGCAAGATCAGGACTGAAAGGTACGGTTCACTTCGACATTCAGGAATCCCGGCTTGCCAGCAACCATCGAAGCAAGCTTCTCTTTGACTTCCCGTTTGCCATTCTTCACGACAAAGTCGATCTGGATGACCGATTCCGCTCTGCTGCGTTCCACCTTCATGGAATGGATTGCGATATGCTCGTCGGATAAAAACCGAAAAAAGGCTTCAATATCCCCATCCTCATCAAGCAGAATTGAATACTCCTCCTTGCGCCCCGCTCTCAACCATTTCTTCTCTATGATGTTCAGGATGAACAGACTGACAAATACGATAACGGTTGTCAGCGCCGACGCATAATAGAAGCCCGCGCCAGTTCCGATGCCGATAGCTGCGACCACCCACAGGGATGCGGCCGTTGTTAGACCCGAAACGTTGCCGCCATGCCGCATGATCGTACCTGCACCGAGGAATCCGATGCCGCTCACCACCTGCGCGGCCAGCCGTGCAGGGTCCATGCGGACATTGGTTTCGTAGGCAAATTGCGCGAAGCCGTAGATCGATGTCAGTGTGATGAGTGTCGAACCCACACAGACGAGAATATGCGTGCGGAAGCCAGCCGGATGTTGACCGCGCTCCCGCTCCCATCCGATAATGCCGCCCAGCAGGATAGAGATAAGAATCCGGAGGCTCAGCTCGTAGATGCTGATATGCCATAACTCCGGATGGTTCGTCAGCACCGTCATGCCCCTCCGCCGCCAGGCTCATGCTCGGGCAGCGAATCCCCCCGGGCAGCCCGGTGCGGTGCCCGCCAAGCTTCCAGCGGATTGAGCGATGCGGCAGCCGCCGCTTCATTGCCCGTCTCAAGCACCCAAATGAGCCGCTCTCCGTCCTCTCCTAGCTCAGCGGCAAGCTCGCGGTACGGAACTGTACCGCTGCCGACGGCCAGATGCTCATCCCGCTCGCCGTGGTTGTCGCCGATATGCATGCCGATCAGCAGAGGTTTGCACTTGCGCAGCTCGGCTATTGCCCGGCCCGGCCCGCACAAATGCGCATGCCCGGCATCAAGCAGAATGCGCACTCGCGAGGTGCCTGCTGCGGCAATTGCTTCCAGCAGAAATCCGCAGTCCGAGCCGAAGCGGTCGGGGCGCGGCGGTACGTTCTCCAGCGCGAGCGGTATGCCTGCCTCGCCGCCCGTCTCATTAATCAGCCTTCTTAAGAACAATGCGCAAAGGGAAAGACAATCCGCACGCGCCGCCGCATAGCCGTCCGGATCGGTGGCGACATCCGGGATAGCACGTTTATACTCGCCTGGATGCAGCACTACGTAGGCGGCATCCAGCCTATGCGCGATGCCGATCGCCTGCTTCAGCGTTGCCAGACCCGCTTCGATCGTCTCAGGGTCGGACGCGCAGGCGTTTACCCCATGGATAGGAGCGTGCACCGACCAGGAGATGCCCTCTTCCCTGCTCCAGCGTTCAAGCTCTGTCCGCTGCGTCTCGCTCCAGTCAAGCAGCTCTCGGTGGCCGTCCTCGACCATAATCTCGATATGGCGCCAGCCCGAAGCGGTCAGCCGGTTCAACGCCTCCGTGAGCGGCAGGCCGATCCAGGTCAAAGTCGAAATGCTGTAATCCTTCTGTAGCCATTCAGCCATATTCGTTTCCTCCCACTTATACATTAATGTTTGTCTTCAATTTCCTCACTTGATGCCCGAACTGACGAAGCTGTTAATGAACTTCCGCTGGAAGAACAGGAAGCCGAGCAGCAGCGGTACGATAACGAGCAGCGTCGCCGCACTTGTGACCGACCACTGTGCGCCCGTCTCCGCAGCCTTGGCGAACAAGGCAAGCCCGACGGTGAGCGGACGGTTCTCCACCGAGTTCGTCACGATTAGCGGCCAGACGAAGTTATTCCAGTGATAGCTGACCGATACAAGACCAAACGAGAGGAGCACCGGACGCGCGAGCGGAAAATAGATCGTCCACAGAATACGCCACTTGGAGGCCCCTTCCATCTCTGCGGCCTCCTCGAGATCCGCAGGGATGGTCATAAAATACTGGCGCAGCAGGAAGATACCGAACGCGGAGCCGAAATAGGGAATCATGATTCCAAGCTTCGTATCGAGCAGCGACAGATCCTTCAGCACGGTATACAGCGGGAAGATAAGCACATCTACGGGAATCATGATTTGCACAAGAAAAATCAGAAAGACGACATTCTTACACGTGAAGTGCAGCCGGGCGAAAGCATAGGCGGCCATTGTCACCGTAATCAATTGAACGCCGAAAATGCCGACGACAATAATTAATGTATTGGTGAAATAGGTCGTAAAGGGAGCGGCTCCCCATACATACTTCAGATTTTCGAGCGTGAAGCGGAACGTGAAGCCCGCTGACAACGACAAGTCCTCCGGCCGGAAAGCCATGTATATAACCCATAGCAATGGGATTGCCCAGATGACCGCGATGATATAAATCAAGGCGGAGTAAGATATTTTGCCCAGTGTGGCCATATGTTCTGCCTCCTATCTGTAATGGATCTTTTTGTCCAGCCTGAACTGGAGGACGGTGATGAGCAGCATGAGTATGATCATGACGATCGTGGATGCCGCGGCGACGCCAAAGTCCCAGTAGGAAAACGCCTGCTGGTAGATATAGTAGAGCAGCAGATTGCTCGCATTGTTCGGCCCGCCCTGCGTCATGATAAACAATTGATCGATTGTCTTGAAGGCATTCGTCAAAGCAACGATCAGCACAAACAGCGTCGTCGGCATGAGCAGTGGAAAGGTGATTCGCCAAAAGGCCCGCCATTTGCTGACACCGTCTACCTGTGCCGCTTCATACAGATCATTAGGGATGTTCTGCAGACCTGCCAGATAGAAGATCATAAAGTAGCCGGCCTCCTTCCACACCATCATCACGATGAGCGCCAGCATTACCCATGTCTCTGAGCCAAGCCATGCGGTATAACCCGCATTAAGCGCATCCGACAGCCTGCTGAGCAGACCATATTCAGGCGTATAAATGAACAGCCACACATTGGCCAGAGCGATCATCGGAACGACATTGGGATAAAAAAAGGATACTCGCACAAACCCGCGGAATTTCAGCGCCCTGTTCGCGAACAGCGCGAAGATCAGCCCGAGCGCCAGCGCTCCGGGCACCGTACCGAGCATGTACCAGAAGTTATTGATCATCACTTTGTGGAACAGGGAATCCGAGAAAAGCTGCGAATAGTTATCCCAGCCCGCAAAAACAGGCTCGCGCACTGCCAGATTCTTCGTAAAAAAGCTCTGTACAACGGTGATTCCAATCGGGTAAAACGTAAACACAGCCAAAAACAGCAGGGATGGGGCCAGCAGTCCCCAAGCGAACGCCTCCGATCTCCATCTCTTGCTCAGCAAGCTAAACATGATGATTCCTCCATTCTTATCCTGTGAACCGTTCTATCAGTTTACCGGAATGACTCCAGTGCCTTATCAGCTTCCGCCTGCGCGTTCTTCAGCGCCTGGGACGGTGTTATCTTGCCGTGCAGCGCCGCCTGAATAGCGTCATTCAGCGCCGCTGTCACCTTGCCGCTGTTATGCGTCGACAGTTCGCCTTTTGCGTATTGGAGCTGGTCACGCGCCACAAGCGCAGCAGGGAACTCTTCCGTATATTTCTTCATGGTATCCGTCTCATAGGAAGACTTGCGGACGCCCACATAACCTGTGTCGATGCTCCACTGCGCCGCACGCTCCGGATCAGTCATGAATTTAATGAATTTCCAGGCTGCCTCCTGCCGTGCCTGGCTGATCCCTTTGAAAATATAAAGGTTGCCCCCGCCGGTCGGACTGCCGAACTGCTTATTCTGCGGAAGCATCGCCACCCCGAAATCAAACTTCGCATTCTGACGGACATTGGACAGATTGCCGGTCGTATGGAACATCATGGCCGTCGTCTGCTCCAGAAAGTCGGAAGGCGTCGTCGCCCATTCGATGACATTTTCCGGCATGGCCTTGTCTTTTTTGGACAAATCTACCCAATACTGAAGCGCCGCCACGTTCTCCGGCGTATCAAAGTACACTTCCTTGCCGTCCTGGCTCATCAAGTTTTTGCCGCTCTGAATCGCGAGGGCGGAGAACATCCATGTGGAGGAAGTCGGCGCGGACGATGGAATCTCAATCCCCCAGCGTCCGTCTTTGGTTAGCTGCTTAGCCATCTGCGCAAGCTCGTCCCAGGTGGTTGGCGGCTTTTCCGGATCGAGCCCGGCATCCTTGAAAGCATCCTTGTTGTAATAGAGCAAGACGTTGCTGCGCTGGAAGGGCAGGCTGTAAGTCTTTCCGTCAAGCTGCGAGTTTTCCATGAACGCCGGATAGAAGTCATCCAAGAAATCGTTTTCGCCGTCTTTGGCAATGAAGTCATTCAGCGGCATAATCGAGTCCATATCCATGAAGCTGAACAAATCGGCTGCGAGCAGCACCGCAACATCCGGCGGATTGCCGCCGGCTACGGCTGCCTGCGTCTTCAGTGTTGTGTCGCCGTAGGAACCGGTATAGACGGGCTTGACGATAATACCGGGATTCTCCTCCGTAAACTGCTCGGCCATGCTTTCGATCGTTGCGGTGAGCGCTCCACCGACCTGGATCGGATAATAGAAAGTAAGCTCGACCGGCTTGCCGGAGGCCTGCTCCGGAGCCGTGCTGGACGAAAGCGTTCCGCTTCCCGCTTCATTGTTGCCTCCGCAGCCGCCCACAATGGTAACGAGCGCCGCTAGCATAACAAACCTTTCGATTGATTTTTTCATTTTCATTCTTCTCCCCCTCGCTTTGGATATGTCTTCAGTATATTTGAATCCGCTTTCACAATATAATAGCGCTGGTTTAAGATTTGGTACGGTTTTTTAACGGCATTTACAATTCTATTGTCTTTATTAGCGGAAATGGTAAGATCAAAATCAAAGTCTATGCATTGGGGGAATTCATATGCAAACGCTTTATAAGCTTTTTAGGTATAGACATTTTACACTATCCTCCAAAATCCTCCTTATTTTCATCCTCCTTATCTCTGTACCGCTCGGTGTGCAGGGAGTTGTGACGTTTCTTGATTTCTCCAAAACGATTGAGCGGAGAACAGCTGACTATGCCGTACAGATCGTCGTTCAAATCAACACAAGCCTGGATAAAGTATTCACTGAGGAAAAACAGCAGCTGTCCATGCTGCCGCTCTACAATCCGGAGATTGTCAGGCTGCTCAAAAAGTACGGAAATTCTGAATACGCAAACATTCATCCGACAGCGCAGGAACGGTCGCAAATCTTCCACTATCTGGCCGGCTCGTCCTTTTTCAGGCCGGAAATACGCGGAATTCACTTTATTACAAATAACGGCGATGTCTTCACGAATATGGACCCCTATCTGATCAAGCCTCATTATACCGGGGGGAAGCAGGCTTGGTTCCAAGAAGTGATTCACGCAAACGGAGCATGGCTGGCGCTGCCTCAGCACTATCCTGACTATCTGATCGAGACGAAGCCCAAACCCTATGTTTCGCTGGCGCGCGTTATTATCGAACCCGGCAGCATGGAGTCGCTCGGCATCGTCAAGGTTGACTTCAGGCTGGATGTTTTCGAACAGCTTGCCGTCAACTTCAAGTACGACGAGATCGGCAGCCTGCTTGTACTGAATGGAAACAAAGAGCTGTTTTATCAGCAGAATATTGACGGGCTGGCTATAGACGTGTCTGAGCTGCTGAAAGACTCCTCCTTTACCGCCGAAAGCGGGGTATCGAAGACGATGATTGGAGGCAAGACCTTTCTGATTGTGACCCATACCTCGAACCAGACTGGGCTCAAGGTGGTCAGTCTGATCCCGCGCCATAATCTGATCAAGGAGACACTGCCCTTGCGCAGGCTGTCCCTGTGGATCGGCGGCGTCTGCCTGCTTGCTGCGGTCTTAATGGCCTTTTACTTCTCCAACCGGATAAGCCGCCCCCTTACCGAGCTGCGCAACAAAATGAAGCTTGTGCAGCAAGGCGACTTCGAGCAAAGTCTACCCGCAACAAGCCGGGACGAGATCGGTCAGCTCGCCAGGGGCTTTAATCGCATGTCTTCGGAGATTGAGCGCCTGATGAGCGAGGTGTACGAGCTTGGAGTGAAGGAACGGGATACCGAGATCGCGGCGCTGCTGAGCCAGATGAATCCGCACTTTATGTATAACACGCTCGAGTCGATTAATATGAAGGCCATCCAGCTGCAGCAGTACGATATTTCAGATATGGTCTCTGCCTTGGGCAGCCTGCTGCGCTACACCATTGATACTCGTTCAAAGCTCGTTCCGCTGCATATGGAGCTTTCCTTTATCGAGTCCTATGTCTACATTCAGCAGCTCCGCTTTGGTACTCGCCTGCACGTCGTCATTGATGCCGATCCGGCGCTCGGGGGGCTATTCATTCCAAAGCTGCTGCTGCAGCCGCTCGTCGAGAACGCAATCTGTCACGGTATTGAGAACCAGCCCGAAGGCGGAAACGTGTGGATTTCGGCGTGCGGGGAGGGCGAGCAGCTTCTATTGACAGTCCGGGACGACGGTCCGGGATTGACGGCACAGGCGCTTGCCCGGCTGCTAGACTCGCTAGGCGAGACGATTCAGAAGCCCCTGTCCTCCGCGCAGGAAGGACGGCGAAACGGAGTGGCACTCCGCAATCTCGATCAGCGGATCAAGCTGCTCTATGGTCAACCCTATGGCTTGCGGATAGAAATGACGCACAGTAAAGGAGCCTGCTTCACCATTGTGCTCCCAATCGGAAAGGAAGGGGATTCAATTGCGTAAAGTATTGGTCGTTGAAGATGAGGAGATCATTCGCAAAGGCATTGTTCAACTCGTGCATACCCTGCCGGGTGAATACGCGGTGACAGAAAAGGAGCATGGCAAAGCGGCACTAGAGCATCTGCATGCGAATGTGCCTGATCTGATCATCTCCGATATTCGGATGCGGGAAATGGATGGGTTGACTTTCTTGCGCAGAGCCAAGGCCCTTTACCCTTCCGTTCCTTTAATGATCATTAGCGGCTACGGGGATTTCGAGTATGCTCAGCAGGCTATCCGTATCGGTGTCGGCGAGTTCATGCTGAAGCCGGTAAACCGCAAAGCGTTCCTTCTGGCACTTGAGCGTCTGCTTGACCGGAGCACACCTGTGCCACAGATCCAGAGCGAAACGTCCGGACAAGCCATTATGTTTGAGGAGGGTGCATCGCAGCATGGCGACAAGCATGTCATCACTGCAATTAAATCCTATATCGCAGACAATCTGGACGGTGATCTTACGCTGCAGAGTCTGGCGGAGCTAGTCCATCTGCATCCGGCCTACATCAGTCGTCTGTTCAAACAGTGTACGGAAACAATGGTTTCCGAGTATATTACACAAGCGAGAATAGAGCGGGCCAAGTATCTGCTGTCACAGACGCCGCTCAAAATCTACGATGTCGCTAGCATATGCGGCTACCAGAGTCCGAAGCACTTCATGCTCGTCTTCAAGCAGCAGACAGGACAAACGCCGGGTGCGTTCCGCAACAATTACGACAACAGCCTCAGCCTGACAATAGGCAAGCAGGAGAATCACTAGCCTGGTTAGTGTTGCAAATGATATGGTTAATCATAAATGATATAAAAGTATTATTGACTAATATGTTATTTATATTTATTATTAATACCGTGAGCATGAGTGTGCATGTTCCGACTTCCTGGAGAGGAGTGTTTACACTTTCAATTCAGCATCATGTAAACGGATTCAAAAAATTGAAGGGAGTTTGATTATGCCAAAAAAGGGATTTAGAAATAGGCTTCTCTCAGTCTTCACCATCATACTTGCGGGTACGGGAATATTCGCCAGCGCTTCCCCCGTTTCCGCCGCCGTCACCTGGCCTTCATCACAAATACTGCCGACCTTATCCGCACCGGCATCTACGCTGGATGCTATAGGTCTTAAGACTGATTACTCCTACGGTGCAACAGGATCGCAAATCCAGCATGAGACGGGCCTAGCAGCAACGAAGGATCATCAGGATTACTGGGCAGCCCGCACCTCTATGGACACACCCAACAAGCTGATCGCTTACGGGCCCTATGCTACGGACATTCCGACCGGCATCAATACAGCCTTTTACAATTTGCTCGTGGACAACAATACGGCCAACAACGATAATGTCGTCACGATCGACGTATACGATTATACAGCCAATCAGATTCTCGCAACCCGCACGCTCACCCGCCAGGAATGGACTTCTGCAGGGTCCTTCCAGCGCTTCGAGTTAACCTACACCAACGCCACGGCCGGGCATGCGCTTGAGTTCAGGGTCCGCTGGCTGGGCACCTCCTATGTCGGTCTGTCCAGCGTTGGATCTTCACCGCGCAGTCTGGTAGATGCGTCCAACCTGTTCACCTCCCTGAAGGGGCTGCTGGCTAAATCCCAGCCGCGTATTTACACACTCGGCGAGGAAGAGGGGAGCCACACCTGGGCGAACTCGCTGGGACTCGGGTATACAGATGTCGCAGACAAATGGTCGCTTCTAACCAAATATCGCAATGAGATCAGCGGCATTGTTGTCTACGATTACAATGTGCCGGACACGCTTAATCTCGCAGCCACAATTGCCTCTGTACAAAATGGTATCGTAGCGGGTCCTGAGCTGGTCCAGAAGCTGACGTCCGCCCCCTACAACCTGCCGATTCTCGAAGATCTGAGGAATGACTTCACGACCAAGATCCAGGTCTACGAATACTTGAAAGCTAATTACTGGCCGCAAACAACGCATCGGGTGCTGGTCGGCCTCGATCCGAAGCTGCCGGGACATTTGAGAGACTATGCCGCCGCCATGGGAGCCTCCGTCGTTTGGCTCGACCCGAGAATACCCGCAGAGGATGCCCTGCTGCGCCAATTCTTAGCCGATATGCCTGCCGGCACCGTATACATGGGCTGGTGGCCGGATGAAGCCTCCGGTGTGCAGCGTGTATCGGAATACGGCATATCAACGGTTGCCGCCGATTATTCCAACAATTTAACGGTGTTTGCCGGCACATCGCGTACCGTCACCGTCAAGCCCACGCCGAACAAAATACCGCTGGAAAATAAAATCTACGTTTCCTTGATCATGAGCGACGGCGACAACCTGCAATACATGGAACGCCGCTTCCGCAATCTCTGGGACAGTGCCAGCCGTGGTATCGTGCCGTTGGGCTGGACTATCTCACCTGCGATGCTCGATGCAATGCCCGGCGTGCTTGACTATTATTACAACACAGCCACAGAGAATGACGCTTTCATCTCAGGGCCGAGTGGCATCGGATATACCTATCCGAATTTCTGGAGCAACCAGGCCTACCTTGACCAGTTCATAGCCCAATCCGATGATTACATGAAGCGCAGCGGCCTGAAGGTGGCCACAATCTGGAATTTCATCAACGGTGGCATAAATGGCAACGTCGGCAACAGTTTTGCCAACAATGCTCCTTCCCTGCTTGGGCTTACCACGCAGCAAAGCGGAGGTGGCATTGACATTTACAATAGTTTGCTGCCTGCACAAGGTCTCAACGTAAACTATGGCGACTCTGCAAACGCATTAATCCACGAGATCAATCAGGGAATCGCTAGCTGGAACGGCCTGTCGCCGCGTTTCCTTTCCATTCAGGCGAATCCATGGCAGACCAACTACGAGGATCTTGTCACCACAGTAAATAGCTTTTCATCCAATCCAAATGTCGTCTTTGTCCGTACCGATACTTATTTCCAATTAATGAGGGAACAGAATGGTTTGCCGGTTGATCCGGACACACTCGTCGCGCGCCTGGAAGCCGAGAATACGAGCTATGCCGTTTCCCCGTTCAGCCATAGTGTCGGTCGCGCGGAAGACAATGGCTGGACAGCAAACGTTGCTCAGGACAGTCCCGGCTTTATGCTCTGGGGACCGTATGCTTCTACTTATCCTGCAGGCAAGCTGACGGCAACTTACCGGATCAAAATAGATTCACTGGCCGGCAACAACGACAAAGTCCTCACCCTTGATGTGCGGGACAACACAACTGGCGCAGTGCTCACATCGTACGATGTGTATCGCAGCCAGTTCAAGGCAAGCGGCCTACACCAGGATTTCAGTCTGGCATTCAATAATACCACCGGTCACGAGCTTGAGCTCAGAGCCTACTATCACGACAACTCCGCTGTGAATATCGACAAGGTAACGATTACGAAGAACATCGGCAAATACGAAGCTGAAGGCTCCGTAATCAGCCATACCATCGGACGCGCAGTTGAAGGTGGCTGGCAGGCGGACCCAGCACAGGACAACAGCGGCTTTATGCTGTATGGCCCTTATGATGCCAACGTTCCTGCAGGTGCACACAAGATCACCTTCCGCATGAAGGTGAACAACAACAGCACCGACAATGATGTAGTCGCCACAATCGACGTCCGGGATGCGACTACCGGCGAGACCATCATTCAGAGACAGCTTACCCGCCAACAGTTCTCAGCCGCCAATCAATATCAGGATTTCACCCTGGATTTCAACCATACCCAGCCCGGACATAAGCTTGAGTACCGCGTGCGCTTCGAGGACAAGGCGACCTTGACGATCGACAGCGTGATCAATAATTAATATCCGTAAACGGGCAAAACCATAACAGACGGGATGAGGCGGCTTCAACCGCTTCACCCCGTCTGTTTTTGCCGATATGCAACTGTTCCCTGTGAGTCAGTACCTGTCCGGCTTGCAAACACCAATATGCCCTGATTCCCGCCTGCAGGCGAATCAAAGCCTCCAGATCGTAATAATCTCCCCAGTTCATATGTCCATCCGGCACTCGGCACGAATAGCCCAAAAAGGATATCGTTCTGAAAATGGCCCGGGATCAGGAATATCCAATAAAGCCAGCCCCCATAATCTTTCCGGCAGTAGTGACGCCATTTCAAATGATATTAGAAACAAACCCGTTGAGAAGGCGGCTATGCTGTGTGCCCTTTCCATCTTGATTATAGACCTAATGTACTATCTTTTAAGACGGATAGCATAACCCGTAATATACCTTAATATAAATCTATATTTGCATTTACCTCTCTATTCTGACTAAGGAGGTGCCCCTGACTAACCCGTTCATCCTCTCAATTTCCGAAACAAATCAGCAAGACGATTCCATGCTGGGAATGAGGAATTAAGGAGACTAATTAAATGGAGGGTAATCAAGCATGCACAAGCAAAGAGCGGCAAGGAAGAAGTTAAAGGTATTCTTTAGTCTGGTTATGCTGAGCAGTCTGCTGTTTTCCGCAATCGGTTTCGGAGTTGAATCCACGGCAAATGCTGCAGCAGGCTTGGGAAGCGCGGACTTTCTAAAAACGAACGGAACCACTATCCGCAAAGCAAACGGCAGCGGGGAGACCGTTCATTTAAGAGGGACCAATGCGGGAGGCTGGCTAGTCCAAGAAGACTGGATGAATCCAACCAATGCACCTGACCAGAAGACCATGATGGATACATTGAAGTCCCGGTTTGGCGCCGCAGTGAGAGATCAGCTGGTGGCTATCTATGAAGACAACTATTGGACTACGCAAGACTTCGATAATCTCGCAGGCATGGGGATGAATGTAGTCCGGCTGCCCTTTACGTATATGAATCTGACCGATGACAATGGAAATTTGAAAGTGGATGCATGGAAAAGGCTGGACTGGTTCGTAAGTAACTGCAGCCAGCGGGGAATCTATGTCATCCTTGATATGCATGGCGCTTTCGGCTCGCAGAACGGCATGGATCATTCAGGCGAAATTAATGACGGCAATCAGCTGTACGGCAGCCCGTCCAACCGGGAGAAGACGCTCGCGTTATGGGAGAAGATTGCCGAACATTTCAACGGCAATCCCGCTGTTGCCGGTTATGACATTTTGAACGAGCCGGGAATTAAAGCCGCAGCCACCACCAGTCTGCAATGGGACTTCTATAATGAAATCTACAAACGCATCCGGGCCAAAGATTCCAATCACATTGTTATTATGGAATCCTGCTGGGATGCAGGCAATTTGCCTAACCCGAGCCAATACGGCTGGACGAATGTAGTCTATGAATACCACTACTATCCATGGGATGCGGTTTCCAGCACCTCCGGCCAGGCTTCGTATATTGCGAGCAAGGTCGCTGACATCACAAGCTACAACTATGGCGTTCCGACCTATATAGGGGAATTCACCTCTTTTGACCAAGAGGATGCCTGGAAGAATACCATGTCAACCTTCAATCAGCAGGGATGGAGCTGGACGACCTGGACCTACAAAGTAACCGGAACCAACTCCTCATGGGGAATTTACACCCATAATCCGCAAAAGGTGGATATTTATAACGACTCTCAGGATACCATCCATCAGAAATGGTCAGGCGTCGGCACCTCAAACGCAACCGTGAACGCTAAGATCCACAATGTTATCAAAGCCTATCTGCCTGGAACGGTCAGCCCCGGAACCGGCGACGGCAGTGCTACCTTTTACGAAAACGATAATTATGGCGGGCTTGACGTTATGCTCGGAGCAGGCTCCTACGATTTGAATCAAATGGTGGCGGCCGGAATTCCTAACGACAAAATCTCTTCAGTCAAGGTGCCTTTCGGGCTGAAGGTTACCCTGTACGAGAATCTGAACTTTGGCGGGGCCCAGCGGGTTCTGACCTCGGATGTATCCCAGCTCAGCGATTTCAATGATAAGACCTCTTCCATTAAGATTGAAAAAGCCGGTGCGACCCCATTTAGTGACGGCGAATATTATCTGACCTCGGTGGCCAATGGAGGCGTGGTTACGGCTGATAATGCCGGGGCGGAACCGCTGGCGGCCATCCGACCTGCCATTGGCGGCGCATGGGAGACACTCTCGTTAAAAAACAACAATGATGGAAGTGTCTCCTTCCTGTCTCAAGCCAATCAGAAATATATATGTGCGGTGATTGATGAATCCAACCAACTGCTTGCCCGCAGCACCTCCATCGGAACCTGGGAGAAATTTCAGCTGGTCAGCCTGGGGAACGGCACTTATGGAATCAAGGCCGGCGCGAACGGCAAATTTGTGCAGGCCAATATGGATAGCGGCGGCAGACTGGAAGCGACCAAGGATCAAGTGAACGGTGCCTGGGAATCCTTCAAAATCACCAAGGTCGGTGACAGCTCGGGCTTAGTCTATGACGACAGTGTGGCCTCGAAAAAAGCCGAGTTTTTTGTGGATGCGGGCTATCAGGGGAAAGCCGTCCAGCTTGGAGTAGGCACGTATAACTATAACAGCCTGGTCAGCAAGGGGGTATCCAACGACGCCATTTCATCTGTCAAAGTGCCCAAAGGCTACAAGGTAACTCTATATAATGATGATAACTATAGCGGGGGAACCAAGGTTTTATTTGAGGATGCATCATCCTTAGGGAGTTATAATGATAAAGCCTCTTCATTGAAAATTGAGAAGGCCAGTCTCGCCAACCTTGCCGCCGGTAAATACTGCTTCACCTCGATCGCGAACAACAAAGTCGTTACGGCCGACAACAGCGGCAAAAACCCGCTGGTCGCAAACCGCGATTCCTTTAGCGGCGCCTGGGAGACCTTTACGCTCGTGAACAACAGTGACGGTACGGTTTCCTTCCGCTCTGCGGCCAACAACCAATATCTGACCGCTGTCGTTGATGAAGACAGCCAGCTATTGGCGAGAAGCACCACCATCGGAACCTGGGAACGGTTCTATATTGAGAGTATTTCAGGCGGACAAAACGGTATCTATGCCGCTGCCAACGGCAAATACATCAAGTCAGACCAAAATAAAGGCGGCAAGCTGCTGGCCAACAGCGAAACGATAGCCGGTGCCTGGGAAGCCTTCTGGATTACCCCGGTCAACTAAGAGCAGGAGATTTGACGGTGAGTTAATATAAGGGCAGCAGCCACTCTGCTATTGCAAAATGGCTGCTGCTCTTTAGGTTTGCTATGAGAAAGTTTGAAGAACTGCTGCAAGCATTGTCTCAAAACACTGCCTTGATGATATTCGATCATTAACTATAAAAGCTGATTTTCTTCACTTTTCACCATATGCTCATCTCTATACTGGCCGGGACTGACGCCTACATGCTTCTTGAACACTTGGCAGAAATACCGCTGGTTATCATATCCTAAATTGGAAGATATTTTTGAAATCTTGAAGCTGCTTTCCCGCAGCATCTTTTTCGCCTGCCGGATGCGCAGCCAAGTGATATATTCCAGAATCGTCTGCCCGGTTGATTTGGAGTATACGCTGCCTACATAGGAAGAATTGAGATCGAACCGCTCTGCCAATTGATCAAGCTGGATATTCTCATGGTAATGGGAGTCCAGATAAGCTTTGATCTCATCAACCACCTTTTCTTTCAGGGAGGTCTTCGTTACATTCAAATAGAATTGCACGCTTAGCGCCAAATCCTGGCACTGCTTCTGCAATGACATCCAATCCGGTGCTTCCAGCATTCTGTCCGTCAGCCGCGTGCGGTCTCCGCTCACCTTCTCAAGCTTGATTCCATAGTCCTCCTCGATCAGATCATGAAACCAGTTAGCCCATTGGATCCCCGCCTTCTTCAGGGCAGCAGGAGCGATCAATCGCCCCGTTCCCCATTCCACCAAGCGTCCCAGCAGCTCTTCGAAATCTTCATGGGCGTAGCGGACGCAGGAATCCACCTGTTCAGACCAGTCGGAGAGCCATCTGCCGGAAACATGACAGATCTTCGTCCACCGGTTCACCTCCATGACCGGCATGCCGAAGAACACAGCAATTTGGCAGGCTTGGTCGGCTAACAAGAAAGAGAGATGCGCCTGCATGATTTCAGTTACAACCTCACCGATTCCGAGGGGCAAAGAAATGCCATCCGGTGAGCTTCCGCTCGAAAATGCCCCGGCTGCAGCTACCAGGATGTCCGTTAATACAGCGCAATCCTCCAGACTTGCCATACATAACAAGATGATTTTCTGCTGCTCGTAGAGCAGCTCCACGACAATTCCGCGATCTGCCAGGAAGCTCAGAAGAGCATCTGTAACGTTATTGTTCTTCATACGTTCTACCCAGACCGCTGACGGGCTTCCGATCAGGATGGCCGCAAACTGGTTGTATCGTTCTTATGGCGTTTGGTCAAACGATGGGCTGTCCCCATGAACGATGAGATCGGTAAATACCGCTTGATTGAGTGCTCTGGCGAATCGAAGATCCGGGCGATTTCCCGCTTGCTCTGATTTGCGCTCCAGACGCTAGATCGCCCTTGAGACGGTCTTCGCTACTTCATAACATCCCTCTGACTGAGGAGAGTATAAAACCTGATGCTTACAGTATACCTTCAGTCCAAGGTATATGGGAGATTAACCTTTGGTTGCCCCTGCAGTCATACCGGAAATAACGCTCTTGTTGAAGCTGAAGTACACCAGCATGGTCGGAATCGTCGTGATGCTGATAGCGGCAAAGGTTGCTCCCCAGTCGGTTAAGCCATACTGGCCGATGTAGTCCATCAAGCCAACCGGAATGGTACGCGATTTCAGGTCGTGAATGAACGTATTTGCGAAGATAAACTCATTCCAGACGAAAATCAGATTCATGACGACAACCGTCACATTCGTATTTCGGGACAGAGGGAAGATCATCCGCCAGAACACCTGATAAACGCCGCAGCCGTCCATCACAGCCGCCTCCATAATTTCGTTCGAGATATATTTGTAGAAGCTCACGAAAAGATAGATTGAGATGGGCAGCGCAACCCTACCTGGGGCAGAATCAGCGAGGTGAGCGTGTTAATAATACCCATTTTGTTATAAAGAATGAACAGCGGGATGAGCACCACCTGAATCGGAATCATAATGCCACACAGAAACAGGAAGAGTACGCTTTGGCTCCATTTAAAAGTCATCTTCTCAATCACAAAAGCGGCCATCGCGCTGAACAGGATCACCAGCACAATAGTTGTTACGGCAACGATCAGACTGTTGGAGAAATACGTTCCCAAATTCCCTTTATTCCACACGCTCAGATAATTCTCAAAGGTGAAGTGGCTGGATAGACTAAGCGGATTATCACCGGAAAAATCGGTAGGTGCCTTAAAGCTGGAGATAAACACCCAGACAATCGGATACACTTGAATGACAAGTAGAACAAAGGAAATAGTAACAATCAACGCCTTGGTTAGCCGGTAAATTCATCTTCAGGTCTCCTTACTGTCCATCATCCGTCTGATAAAGGCAACTGCAATGAGGCTTTCTATGACGATACAGACGGCCATCGCGCTGCCATAGCCGAAGTCCAGACTGGAGAATGCGGTTTTGTATATATACGTCGGCAACAATTCCGTAACACGGCCGGGTCCCCCGTTCGTCATGAGATACGGGATGTCGAACCCTTTCAGCGCGCCTGTAGTAGCCATAATGATAGACACCATGAGTACTGGCTTAATCAGTGGCATCTTAATCGAACGAAACAGATGCCAGGAAGAAGCTCCGGGCTCCCGGCTGGCCGTTGGTGCAATTCGGCTATTTGAAATATTTCGGCGCGTTTTCTTTAATGGCCTGATCCATGAGCTCCGCGAATTCCTCCGGGGAATGAACGCCCAGCGCCAGAGCATTCAGCTCGTTACCAAGCAGCTCATTCGTGGCCGGATCAAGGCGGGTATCCCACGGTACCGCGAAGACGCTTCCCGATTTCGCGATTTCCTCTTGAATCTTATAGAAAATTTCCGGCATTCCTTGCGTCTGATCCAGCGAATACATGAAAGGTGAGAACTCGCCTTTCTTCGTATTGGCTTCCGGGTACTTCTCCAGAAGGAATTGGACAAATTCCTTCATCGTATCATCGAAGGTCTCCTGGTTGAAGGCAACACCTATGCCGGAGTTGATGAAATAGTCATTGTCTGCCGTCTTGGCGCCGTCCATCATGGGAAGACGGAAGAATCCAATGTTATCCTTCATGTCCGCGCTCAGTTTATCATTTGCGAAATTCATGGTTTCCCACGAACCCATGTAATAGATACCGGCTTTGCCGCCCAGGAACAGGTCGCGCGCCGCTGTGTAATTCGTTGCCGTGAATCCTTGCTGGAAGTATCCCTTAATGCCCAAATCGCGAACGAAATTAATACCTGCCATGCCGGCCGGGTCCTTGAAGGAGGCTTTGCCCTGCTTCACATTTTCGATGAAATCATTGCCGGTCATGCGGAAAGGCTTGTACGCCAGATACCGGAGTACCGGCCATTTGTCCTTGCCGTCGACAGCAATCGGTGTAATCTCGCCCTGCTTCAGCTTCTCTGCCACCTTCATGAACTCATCGAACGTCTTAGGCGGCTCCAGGCCGAGATCCTTGAACATCTTGATGTTGTACCAGAATACCTCTATCCCGTATTCGAGGGGGAAGGTGTACATGTTAGACTCCAAATCGGATATACCATTTTTCGCACGTTCTAAAAGCAAATCAATATCAGTGATTTGCTCAGCTTCGTATAAAACTACTTCGGTGTCTTTTGAAACTTCTACTGGTGTAGCAAAGGATACGTTTCCAAATAATATTAAAACAAGTGTAAGAGACAGAAAAGAACCGAAAACTTTTTTCATTTTAAATCTCCTTTTGTTGTTTATTTTTGGTAACCTCCGCCCTCCTTCGCAGGAAATTCCCTTCCTTTTTATTCTATAATTTGTATTATATTGATCCTAATGACTTATTTAACATTTTTATTACAATTTAAAACATTTAATCGTATTATTCGACATGAAAATTCGAATCAATAAAGTAGTCCAATTCAAAAAACGACATTCCCTAAGATAATTCTTTGGAATGTCGCTTTTATAGTCATATAAAATTCAACTAACCTACTCGTTTAAAATTTACATATATAAATGATATTTGTCCGCCTCTTCAATATGTGCATTAGTATATAATTCCCCTTACAAATAAATCTTCTTTAATTTGGAATTCACTGAACATATTAATACCCTAATATTTATCAATGCGTTACTCATCTTTAAAAAGCTCAGAATACTTTTTACCAAAGCCTAACGAAATCATCATCATATGTAATTATGCACACTCATTTGCATTCAGTATGTTCCACCTATTGCTCGTCCCTTGCTACGTCTATATTTTTTCTATTCTATATTATGCCCATTATTTTCATGCACACTTTTATATAGATAAAGACTAGATTCCCGGTCTTCGCAAATAATATCGCACTTGTAATAGCCAATAACCAAGACGTTGTCCTACTCAGATTAGAACTCCAAACATTCACATAATCTATCCCCTTATATTAATATAATGTATAGTGTCCCGTTTTTCTTATATACTATCCAAAGCCCCGCCAACCATATGTGGTTAACAGGGCCTGATTTTGTATGAGTTGGAGTCTGTATTTAGTATGACCCAAGGATAACTAACTTATTCCATGAAAAGAGCGTCCGCTTTCGGCCTACAGCTTGCCACTATCTCATATTTAATCTACTTCAAGTCGAACTGATCCATGTTACCACCTTTTTATGATTTGAAATTGAAATGAACTTTTCTTCACTGACTCTTGAAAGCCAACGAAGACGCCAATCAGTAAAGCTAGAATAATTGCAACGACAACAGTAATTATTCTTTCTTAATTGTAATAATCGCTTTACTACCCTTTAATTATTAATGAATGCACGTTTTTTACATATATATCCTATTATTATGACTTATACTCACGAATATTATCTGACTCGGTTTGCACTTCTCTCCAATCCATCCCGGGACCTGACCCAAGCGGGGTAAGGTTATTTGTGGGTCGATTTCCAGGCTTTATCCCATGCTTTTTATAAGCCTTGGTAAAATCTAAGGTGGTGGAATATTGACCTTCCTGCAGCTCCTGCACCATCCTGCCGGCATCGTCCCCCGGAGAAACCCGACGACGTATCGGTCAACGGAATATTGACGCCAGTTTGCAGCGCCCGATTCGACTGGTCTTTCAGCGGACTCCAGTATGCGGTCACATCTGTAAACGCAGGAGGCGATTCCAGAAATTCGCTGTAGGTCTTAAGGTTCTCCGGCTGCAGCAGAAAGGCAAGGAATTTCTTGGCTCCTTCGGGTGCTTTGATTCGGAAGTAATCGCATATCTGGAATCATCGGCCGACAGCACCACCGGCTTCGTGCCGTTATGGATCAAAGGGTATGGGCTGAATCCGATATCATTCTGCAGATCCGGATTGATCTTGAACAGGTCCCCGAGCGCCAACATGCCTTGGCTGATGATTACGACTGGGCTTGTGGCAAATACTTCCTTCTAGTTATCATATGTTACCGTCAGCGCATCCTTGTTAATCAGGCCGCCGCTCTGAAGCTCCAGCAGCCGCTCCGCAAATACATCCATTGGGCCGTTCTCCTGATCAAAGTTCAGCTTGGCGGAATCATTGTTAATAAAAGCTTCACGGGAGCCATTCATCCCAAGGTTCTGCCTGATGTTGCCATGCGGTAGGAATTCGATTAAATGCCCAGCGTCCAGATTCTATTCCGGCGATAAACATGGGAGTGATCTCCGGTTATTTCTCCTTGACCATCTCTAGGATGCTTTTGAATGCATCCCAGGTCAGCGCTTCCTTTAATCCCAGCTCACTGAATTTTTTTTGTTATAAAAGATTCCGGCCATCATTACACTCGTTGCTACCCGGTACTGCTTGTCTTTCTTCACATCCGTCGATAACTCTTGATACTGGGCAGCACGCTGCGAATATACACGACCTCCTGCTTTTACTACGTAAGGAAGAAAACCAAAGTAGACTTTCCACTCTGGAAGCAATCGAGGAATAACATTCTTCAAGCAAAATAAAGCTGGTGTACCTTTTTAGTAAAAGGATCACCAGCTTGTTTTCTTTATTTTGCTTTATTGATTTGATGTCTCGAAAGACTCTGCCGCAGCCTGTAGTCCCACAGCAGATATCCGGTGGGACTTCAGAATAAAGCAACTGAGAGAATTAACCCTCTAGTGTGGACAGAATCTCCCCATATCCTTCAAAAGGATAATCAATCACAATTCTTCCGGCCTCGGCATCGCTGATTCCGCTGTAGAGATCCACTTTGCCGTCCTCGCGTATCACAATTCCGGCGGTGAAGGCACAATCGATCAGGCTAGATCTTTTGGCCGGTCCTTCCGGATAGCAAGGACGGGTGCCGATGATTTTCTGCTCCTGTGCCTCATGCGTTTCCGGATCGAACACAAAGCTGAAATTCAGATACACCTGGATATCCTGGCCGTCTTCGCCTTCGTCCAGATAGCTTTTATGCCCGATGACGCCAACCTTGCCGCTGCTCAGCAAGTAAGCCTGGTTGCAGCCGCCCCATTCATCCTTCCCGAACAGGCCGTCAATCACCATAGCGTTCTCGATCACCTCCGCCGTGAGTTCGTCCAGACTGTTAATGATCGCAAACCCGACGATGGATTCACTGCCGTAAAGCTTGCGGATTTCTTCGCTCCGCGGTCTGGAGAACACCCCGATTCGCTTGTCTTTCAATTGAATGAGGCGGATATCCTTCATATAATCCGGGCCGGTCGTGAAATAGTAGAGATCATTCAGATCCGTGCCTCTGTAAAAATAGCCGTAGTAGGTCTCTCCCTTGCCCTGCTTGTAGCGGACATGGGTGCCTCCCAGAATCATCGTTCCGTCCATGATGCTGATATACGGGTCCTCCAGCTGGTAAATCATGCTGTCCGGAACCAGCGTCCACTCGTCTTCCCCGGTCTGCTCGAACAGTCTCACCCAGGAACGCGCCCACTCCTCGCGTTTTTCCACACGGCCGTAGATATAGGTTTCGCCTTCCCATTGGAAAGGGAGGGAGGGATTGTAGACATCGAACCCTTCGACTCCGTGAAATTGCAGCTTCTTGCTGTCATAAATCGTTTTGGTCTCTTCGAAATGCTTTCGTTGTTCCTGAAGGTTCATCATCGTTGCCTCGTTTCTTGTAGGATTTATCGCCGGGCGGACAAAGAGTAGGGAAGTTCCTTATTCGCTGACGCCCGCTCATCCGGTTCAGCGGACAGTTTGAACTCAATGGCTGCTCCTTGCATCAGCTGTTCATGAGAGAAGTACAAGGCTTGATGTTGCTGCCCGTTCAGCTTGACCTCCTGCACGTAGCAATGGCCTTCCGCCTGATTTTCCGCCTCCATGCGGATTTCCTTCCCGTTCTCCAGATGCAGGGTGATTCGTTCGAAGACGGGACTGCCGATTACATATTCGGGAACGCCGGGACAGAACGGATACATCCCCAGGCTGGCAAAAATATACCACGCGCTCAGGCTGCCGTTATCTTCATCTCCGGGCAGTCCATCCATCTCAGCGCTGAACAGCTCCTCCGCCGTTTTTCTCACCCAGTACTGGGTTTCGGACGGCGAGCCGATCACCGCGAAGATATAGGGCAAATGAAAGCTCGGCTGGTTGCTGATGGCAAATTGCCCGAAATCGACAGCAGCCATCTCCGACATCTCATGAATCTCGATCTCATAGCCTCCGGTCTTGAATTCCGGAGGAACGGTCATCAGCTCCTTCATCCGGGCCAGCAGCACCTCTCTTCCGCCCATCTGTTCAGCCAGACCCAGCATGTCATGCTGAACGGCCCAGCTGCTTTGCCAAGGACCTCCTTCACAGTAGGCTCCGCCCCACTTCAGGAGATCAAAGGCCTCCAGCCAGCTTCCATCCGCTTTCCTGGCCCGCATGAAGCCAAGCTCAGGGTCAAGCAGGCGGGTGTAATTGCCCGCGCGGCCGATCAGCAGCTCGTAGTCTTCCTTTCGCCCCAGACCCTTTGCGACCTGGGCAACACAGAAGTCCCCGTACGCATAATCCAGGGTGCTGCTGACGCTTTCATGATAGACCTCTCCCGGCAAGTATCCGTATTGTTCATAGGCCTCGAAGCCCTTTCTGCCGAAACGGGGGTCCTTGGAGGCCTGCAAGGCGTGCTTGCGCAAGCCTTCATAGGCAAGCTCCACATCAAAGCCTTCGATGCCTTTCGCGTACGCATCGGCGAGCACCGCATCAATCAGTGTCCCCGGCATGGAGCTGCGTTCACCCGGCGAGCACCACTTGGGCAGCCAGCCACCCTCTTGATAGGCATTGACATAGGATTGCAGAATCTCGCCCAAACGGCTTGGAAAGAGCAGGCTGAACAAGGGATAGGAAGTTCGGAACGTATCCCAGAATCCGTTGTCGCAGTACATCGGCCCTTTCTCAATTTGTCCGTTATATGGACTGTAATGGACTTTTTGCCCGTCCTCCGTAAATTCATGCCACATCCGGGGAAACAGACAGGTCCGGTACAGGCAGGTATAGAAGGTGCGGAGCTTGCGTTCGCTCCGGTCCTCCACCTGCACCCGGCTCAGCGTATCTTCCCAAGTCTCGGCCGCTTCCGCCCGGACAGCCTCGAAGGATTTGCCGCCGATCTCCTGACGGAGATTGGCGGCGGCCTGCTCGATGCTGATGAATGAAGTGCCTACCGTAAGCCCCGCTTCGCCAGACTCCGGCAGGCACAGGCCGATAAAGGCTCCGACACGTTCACCGGTTCCGCTGAGTTGAATAACAGTCGCCCCGTCCCCTGTGAAGGTGCCGCAGGCCTGTACATCAAAGTCGCAGTCGAAATCCATCACGAAATACATAGCGAAGTTCTCGGGAACCCCCTCCGAGTTGGCCCGGGTATACCCGCTCAGTCTTCGGGCGGCAGGGTCGATTGTAACCAAGGATTCGCCTGCAAACGGCACGGCGAGCATTCTCGCCTCCTCACGCTGCGTGAACTTCAGGCGAATGCTCGCACAGCGCTCTGTCGGGCTTAGCTCGAGCGAAGCCCGATAGCGACGCAATGAAATACGGAAATAATCGGGCATCACCGTCATGTCCTCCGGGCGAAAGGAGGAAGAACGTTGCCTGGCCGGCAGAGCCAGTACTCCGCTCTGCGGCATCAGAACGAGATGTCCATAATCCCTGATCCATGGACTGGGCTGATGGGTCAGACGAATCCCTTCGAAATGACGGTGAGAGGGATGGAAGAACCATCCATGGCCAGCTTCGTCCGTTTGCGGACTCCACGCCGCCATGCCGAATGGCCGGGCAATGAGCGGAAGCGTATTTCCGTTGGAAAATCGAAATGTGGACGCTGTCCCCTGCAGAGGATTGACATGCTGTAATAAATTCAAGATAAAACACCAACCTTTTCTTCATGTTCTATTTCTAAAAAACAGATGAGGCTGAGATTAGATAAACAAAACCTAGAACAGCGATTGGCTGCTAGGTTTTGCTTCATTACTCTTTATCGATTGCTTTGATAATCCTGTATCCGCAGCAGCATCGCTACTGCTTCCGCTCGGCTTGCTGTAGCATTCGGCACGAACTTGCCCTCGCCGCGACCGTTTACGATCCCGAGTTGGTGCATGGCTTCAGCCGCAGCCTTCGCCCACTTCGGAATGGCTGCGCCATCCGCGAAGCTGGTTGCGTCTTGCGCATTCAGCGGCAGCTCCAGCGCTCTCGCGATCATCGCCACCATCTCCGCACGCGTGATACGCTCGTTCGGCTGGAAGTTGCCATCCGGGTAGCCGCTGACGATTCCAGCTGCCACTGCCTCCGTCACCGCTTCCCTTGCCCAAGCGCCGATCTTCGCTTTATCCTCGAAGGCGAGAGTTGAGCCTTCCCCTTTCCAGCCAAGCGCTTTAGCCAGCATCACCGTGAATTCAGCCCGGGTAATCGCAGCGTTCGGTTTAAACGTGCCATCCGGGTAGCCGGTGATCAACTGCTTGCTCACCGCGTTGCGGATAGCATTCTCGCCCCAATGTCCGGCGATGTCCGTGAACGTAACAGCAGGCTGCCCCGGATTCGGTTCGACCGCCTTCTTCCCGACCGACATTACTGCAAATTTCGTAAAGTGGTTCACTACAGCCGTCATCCACTCTCCATTCACGACTCCGCCTACTTCTATCCATTCCCTCTTCTCTTCATTATAGTAGAAAATGGCAGCTCTCTGATTCGCACCTACCTTAGCCGGATCAAACTTCATCGTGAGGATGACCGATTTGCGGAATGGCCCCGGCACATTCTTCGTCATCTCATAAACAGAGCTGATGAAAGCTCCTTGATCGGCTTGCGGTATAGCCGCCGTCGCGAGCTTTTCAATGATCACTCGCAGTTCACTGTTCGCCGCACCTACCGGAAGCGAAACCATCACGTCTCCGTTCAGGCTCACTTCGCCGGATTTTCCGCTCGGGATAACAATGCTGCCATTCGTGGAGATGACCGTAGACAAAGCGCTAGTCCCTGTGCTACCAGAATCACCTCCGTTATCTGGCGTTACCGGAGCAAGCGGAGTCACAACAGCCATGTTCGAGAACGCGCTCTCCCCGGCCGCATTCGCGGCCTTCACCGCGAATGCATAGCTCATGCCGTTCGTCAATCCAGGTACCGTATAAGCGGTGGCCGTAATACCCGCCTCGACGAGTTCCCATGATCCGGGATCGGCTGAGGCCTTCCCTCCCTTATAGCGGTAGACGGAATAGCTATTCGCCCCAGTGGCGGCACTCCAACTCAGAACCGTGCTTCCATTCCCTGTCGCAGCGCTCAGGTTTCGTGGCGCTGCCGGAACTTCCGGCAATGTCGCACTCGGCACTCCGATGATCACGTTGGAGAAGTCACTCTCCCCGGCCACATTAACAGCCTTCACCGCGAACGCATAGCTCGTTCCGTTGGTCAATCCGATTACCGTGTAAGTGGCCTCCGTTACGCTGGTAGTCAGCTTCCACTCGGCCGGATTGACCGGGGCCGATACACCTTCATACCGGTACACCGCGTAAGTAACCGCATCCGCTGATGCGTCCCAGCGAAGCCGCACTTCTGCGTCCCCTGCCACTCCGGTCAAGTTCACCGGGGCGAACGGAACCGTATGTGCTTCACCGGTGGGAGTCGCAACCACAGCGGGGGAGAAGTCGCCTACCCCGGTTAGATTAACCGCTTTGACTGCAAAGGTATAATTCGTTCCATTGGTCAGTCCCACAACCGTATAGGTCGTCGGTTTAAGGTCCGCTTCTACAAGCTGCCAAGCGCTTGGATCGGCAGGCGCCGCGTCGCCTTCGAAGCGATATACCTGGTAGCTGTCCGCATTCGGAACGGCATCCCAACGAAGCGTGACCTTCCCATCACCCACCAGCGCAGTCAGATTTGCCGACGCTTCCGGAACTTCCGGATTCACATAATCGGTTCCCCATTGAACGGTCGCACCGGTTTGCACTGTGATCGGGGAAAATGCGCCAGGTAGTTTCAGCGCTTCTCCGGATAATTGAATGGTCGCACCGTTAATATCCGTGTCGAAGATCTTCCCCATCCATGTCAGTCCCGCGACTCCACCGGTCGCTCCGGGTAACCGAACAAAGGCGGGAGCTCCAAGGTCCATACGATATCCATTGGCCATCCATACGTTATCGATGAGGTTAACGATTCCAAAGAGAGAAGGATAAATACTCGTCGCAATTGGAATGGCGTTGATATCGTCCGAAGACTTCTCGTATACCTCAGCGAAGGTCTTCGTTCGCACGATATCGCGGGTGACGGAATGAATGAATGAGGAGGCTTCCTCACTTAACCCGTGATCCAAGAGACCGTAAGTCATATATTGAGCGTTAGGTGCTTTAAGCCCTTTGAAACCTGCTAACTGCATCTCCGGGTTATACTCCGAGTGGAAGCGGTCCACCAGCTCATTGACATAATATTCGGGAAGTCCGAGCACATGGAGACCGGTGGCCACAGAACTGGTCTGTCCGGTGAGGTCGGGTCTACTTCCGTCCAGCCAATGCTTATAGAGGGTTGTCCCTTTCTTCGGGAAAAACCAGCTCTTGTAATCCTCGGTCAGTTTCAACCCCGAGTTTGCCCACTCTTCTGCATCGGCCGTTTTGTTGAGGCTCTCGGAGATTTGCCGCGCATATTCATAATCGATAATGAGCGAGATGACAAATTCCCCGTCCCTTTCATTCGGACCGCCGTCGCCGAAACTCCAGCGCAGATTGTTGGCAGCCCAGCGCAGATGCTTGACCAGATTGTCATAGATTCCTGCCAATCGTTCCTTGTCCCCGGTGATCTGATAGAGTATCCAGGCGGTCTGGGCCTTCCGGGCCGGAAGAGATTCTCCTCCCAGCTTACCGTCCGACTCGACACCTGCCATCATCCCTTCGAAGGTCTCCCAGGCAATATCCGGCTCCACATAAGCCAAGAACTGCATACCGAACAGAGAATCCCAGCTTGCCGAAGCTTCTGCTCCTTGCGGTCCGGACGTGTACATCGAAGGCTTCCCGGTGGCAATCTGCCGATGTGATCCCCCACACTCAGGTGTTGGCGGCAGTATATTTTGGGAAAGCCCGATCCATGCCATATAATACATTTGCTTCACATCTTCGGAAGTAACGCCGACTTTATTGACATGGAGAATATCGAAATCCTCAACCACCGGCACCTTAGCAAGAAATTCGTCCCAGTATGTTGCATACTTGGCTCGGCTGGTTGCAGCTCCTTCAAGCGTCGCCGCCGCTGTTGCTCTCTGCGCGGCCGTATCGACGGCGCTCGCGTCTCCACCAACGGCATAGCCGACGCCGACGGCATAATCTCCCTTCCCAAGCAAGGTCACAACCCAATAACCGGAGCCCGAAGAAGGTGTCTTCATCGCGTTGCGTCCCAAGCGCACATCATTTGCCGATGTGAAGAAAAACGGAACCGCATCTTGAGGTAAAGCGATGGCGTACGTGAAATCCCGATCCTTGTCAACGACCGTCAACACGTTCCCCTCGGCTGCAAAGGTTGCGGAGCCGGAGTACTCGCCAGCGACCGCGATAGCTCCGGCAGACAAGTCGGAGTGAATTGTCCGTGTCACCGATTCCGTGTCAAAGAAAAGATCAGAACCTGTAACCGCACCTGCAGAATAGGTTCCGTTATAATCGATCGCCTCGGGGCGCCATATCGTCTGCGACGTAGTTGCCGTATTTAGCCAGCGGTCATCGGAGTGAATAGCTAAATGATCGATTTTCGTCCATGAGCCCTGTCCGCCAACCTGGAAAATCTTGATCTTGAATTTTTTGACTCCCGACCAGCCTGTGATTCCGGCCAGATCGTAGGTAAATACTCCGGTATCCGAAGTGTCGCCTTGGAGGGTATAAGGCTCATACTGCCCGCCGGTATTGAGCTTGATGGCCCACTTTCCAGTGGTCTCCGGAATTTTCACACTGAGCGATGGCGTCTCGCTGAGATTGACAGTCACTTCACGCTCAATCGCACCGTAGCCATCATTCGATCTGATCGTGATTTTGCCCAGCCCGTCTTCATAATTCATAACGGTTTGATTGCCGGCGCTTTCAGCGGTTTTCCACAGTGTGGAAGTAACGGAATCGAAGACATCTTCGAACCCGATCTGCTTGCCCTCATAGGGATCCTTAGTATTTGTTGGCGGAACACCTTGAAATTGTAGGGAATCAAATTCGGCCGTATTCCCGTTTCCGCCGCTAACAAAGAGCATCACCTTGAAGGTCTGGTTGCCCGTCAATTCCTTTGTCTGAGGCAATGTCCTCAAATCGAACAGGAAGGAACCGGTTTGGGTCGTGTCCTGCTGAACATCCCGCTGATAGCCTTTATCGATTTTGAGTGCCCATTTACCGGTTGCTTTCGGCACGGTCACTGACAAGTAGGGCGAGTCTGTAAGGTTCAGGGTGATTTCCTTGGACGTGACGCTTCCCCAATCGCCGGTTGTCGTTACCACTGCGCGTCCATCTGTCGCAGAGGCGGTTACACCGGAAGTCTGCCAATCATTGGCGGAGAGATTGTCAAACGGCTCATTAAAGACGACCGGTTTTTGTTCGACACTGGGAGGCAGCATTCCGCTTGCTTGGAAGGTCTCCAGCAGCCGATCCTGTCCCTTGGCTTTTCCTTGTACGTAATAGCCGCTACCGAGCGGAAAATGCGCGCCGCCGTCCGGATGGTTGCCCGGGTTGAGAACAATGCGAGAATCCGGGATGGACAGCCATCGTTGCTGCGTTGCCGAGCTGTCCGCAAGCTGGGCCGAGGTCATTGAAAGTGTCGAAGTCATCCCGCTTTCTTGCACCGGTGATGCGTAAATACGATCAACAAGATTCACAGAAAATAATGAAACGGTCAAAGACAAGGCTAAACAAGCACTTATCATTTTTTTCATGTGATTTTCAACCTCCTGAGTTCAAACTGAAGCCCGCCCCTCTTCTCTGCGGAGCTTCAGGTTGAGATATTTTTAAATCAAGGGTCCTTCGTATGACACTGTATCGAATATATCTTCCAGCGGAATGTCCGCCACAGCCATCACTTCATCGAGCGCTCCGTGATACAGAGTCAGCCAGCTGCGTTCGATGCGGATCGGCACTGTGCCATTGCCCATCCAGCACCTTTTCCATGCGCCCGGGCGCAGCCCCATCAGGAAGCGGTGGCTACACCTGTGTTTAACTCACAAAGAGGGAAGGGAACGAATTCTCCGCAAAGCGGTAAGCTACATCCTCTTCCCCACAGGTTATCTTTGTTTTTGTTTACTTGGCCGGCATTGCGTCGACTTGCTTCTGAATCTCGTCGACGACCTTCTGACCGCCAACCCCGAGAATCTTGTCCTTCATCATCTTTAATCCTTTATCGGTAGGCAATACACCTTGAGCCATCGGCAAGTACAGGGAATCATAGAAAGGAGAAACCTTAGCATACTCCGTCTTGACCTGATCCGCGTTGAAGGTGAACCCGGAAAGCGGACTCAAGAGAAAGGTTTCGGCCAATTTCGACTTCTCAAACCATTCCTTATCGCTCGGCAGCATACTGTCCGGGGTACGAACTAGGGTAGGACGCCATGTCATGACATATCCCGGGAAGGAGTAATCGGACAGCTGTTTGAAGGACGTATCTCCCGATGCTTCCCAATCCTTGCCTTCAATTCCGTATTCCAAAAGGTCATGATTTTCTTTAATAGAAAGCCAGTTGGCTACGTCCATCACCAGATCGGCATGCTTAGAGGCTTTAGGAATGCACATAAAGTTCCATTGCTGGAATGTTGAATACGGCTTAGCCGATTGGTCGTAAGGTACTACCACTTCAAGCTCGACACCTGGAATCTTGAGCGCTTCTAGGTATTTCAGACCTTCCACTCCGTCAGACGCATACAGCGTTGCCGCGTACTTACCTTGCGTGAACAAGGTTTGCGCGTTTTGCTCCTGAGCAATATTCTTGGACAGGATACCGTCATTGTAAAGCTTCGTGATCCTGTCGAAATTCTGCTGGAGGGACGGATTCTCCCAGGCCCCTACTATCTTCTTGTCTTTCTGGGAGTAATAGAACATCTTAACCGTAGTTTCCACATAGTTATCTTTGCTGGTATTATTGGAATAATCGGTGAAGAGATTCGGCATAGTGTCGGCTCTGCGACCATCGACAATGAACGGTTTGATCGTCGTTTCCTTTTCCTTCACGGTATAAAGGAAATCTTCAACATCTGCAACCGTTTTCAACTCTGGCATGCCGTATTTCTCACGAAGATCCTTCCGGATCAAGAAACCGTTCATCGCTCCTTGAGTTGTGCCCAGCGGAATTCCCATAATCTTGCCTTCGAATTTGTTCGACGCCCACATTTGCTCAGGGATCGAATCCTTCAGTTCCTTGCGGGCCGCCACCATGTCGTCAAGCGGAATAATGGAACCGCTTGAAATCATTTGTGCCATCGATAGCCAAGGAGCGTCCAGGTACATATCAAAATCCTCTCCTGCCGACATCTTGACCGATACGGAGTTGCCATAATCCGACCATGGCAAGAAATTGATATTCAGAGAAGCGCCTACATTGTCGGCTTTCAGCTTGTCGTTCACGGCCTTCATTACCTCCTCGAATTCGTTAGGCTTATCGCCGGGAAAATACGCTTTCAATTCAACGATTTCCTTTGGGGCCTCCGTAGCTGGAGCCGTGCTGGCCGTGGACACCTCTCCATTAGTGGAATTACTCGGGGAAGCATTCTTGTTTCCCCCGCCTCCACAGCCAGCCAGCAGTAGAGAAAGCGATAAGCCGCTGACGAGAATGGTACTGATTGCTTTGTTTTTTTTCATAATTTGACCCTCCTCGAAAAGTAATCATCTATGCGTTAATCCGGTCGCCCGGTTAATGCCGAAATCCATTCATTCAACCCTTTACCGCTCCAACAGTCAGGCCTTTGACGAAATACTTTTGCAGCATCGGATACAGCAGAATGATCGGTCCGATAGTGAGTACCGTCGTAGCCATTCGTACGCCATAGGTGGGGGCTTCTGTCGAGATCGCTGCGGCAGCAGGAATCAAATTTTTAGCCGCTTCCATATTAGAGACCATCCGCCGTAGGATTAGCTGCAGTGGAAACAGTTTTTCATTGTCGATGAACATTAAGCCCATAAACCAGTCGTTCCAGTAATATAGTGCATAGAACAAGCCAACGGATGCTAGAATTGGCTTTGAGATCGGTAGGATAATCTGGAAGAATACCCGCATTTCGTTAGCGCCGTCGATCCGGGCTGCTTCTTCCAGTTCATCCGGCACGGTGCGAAAAAAGCTGACCAGTAGGAAGACGAGAAACGGCTGACAGAGCAACGGCAGAATCAGTGCGCCGATGCTATTCTGCAGATACAGCCACTGGCTGACAACAATATAGAAGGGAATGATTCCTCCCGAGAAAAGCATAGGCAAGTAACAGAACAGGAGTAGCGGTGTCTGCAGCACATTGCGCTTGTTGGACAACGAGTAGGCGAGCATCGCCGAGATGCACAGTGCCGAGAGTGTCCCGATCACCGTAATCAGGATAGTGACTTTGTATCCCTGGGCCAGTGCATCGGAATGCAGCAGCGCCTTATAAGCCGCTGTAGAAAAATGCTTAGGAAACAGGGTATACCCGTTCACGATCAGTTCGCTTTCCTTCGTGAAGGAGCCGATGATCATCAGTAGAAACGGGAAGACACAGAAGATCGTAAACAAAATGAGAATGATGTAGGCCATGGCTGTAAAAGTACGGTCGGATGCCGTCTGTTTCATGATTTCCCTCCTAGAACAATGCGGATTCCTTAGATGCCTTACGGGTGATGGCGTTGGCGGACACGACGAAGATGAGCCCCATGACCGATTGGAACAGGCCCACAGCTGAGGACATCCCGAAGTCGTGTAGCTGTCTCATCGAGCGGAAGACGAAGGTATCAATGACATCTGTGGTTGAATAGAGCAGTGAATTGTCACCGATGATAGCATAGATCATGGCGAAATCACCATTAAAGATACGGCCGACCGACAAAAGCGTCATGATCGAAATCGTTGGGACCAGCAGTGGCACCGTGATCTTCATCATGATTTGGCGTTTAGATGCACCATCAATGCGGGCGGCTTCATAGAGTTCCTCGGAGATTCCGGTGATCGCGGCCAGAAAGATGATCGACAGGTAGCCGGCACCTTGCCAAACCCGGATCACCGTGAGGATGGCCGGCCATAGCTTCGACTCGAACATCCAGTTGATCGGCTCTAACCCGAGATTCTGCAGCCAGGTATTAACCGGTGGCTGTTCGCCTCCCAAAAACGATTGGACGAGCATACCGATTACAATCCAGGACATGAAATAAGGTAAGAAAATTAGCGATTGAGATATTCCCTTGAAATACTTGTTGCTTACTTCATTGAACATTAGTGCGATCAGCACCGCAAAAAAGGTTGTGAACATGATAAACAACACATTCAACCCGACCGTATTGCGGAGAATCACCCAAAAGTCATTCGAAGTAAAGAAATAGTCAAAGTTCTTAAATCCAACCCACTTGCTCCCGGTAATCCCGCGGGAGAAATCATACTCCTTGAAGGCGATCATGATTCCGTATATAGGGAAATAACTGAATATTAGAAAAAACAGCAAACCGGGAATCGCCATTAGGTATAAAAAAGGACTGTGTGCGATCTGCTTCAGCTTCCAGCGTATGCCCCGTCTTTGAGCATGCTCCATGCTCCTACCCCCTTAGTTGTCATTGGTCCGTGCACGGCCGAATGTCTGAAATCACCATATCAGGCCGTGGAGCAGAGAACAATTACAACATGCAACGGTACTTCTTCCTTGCATCCATTCACCGGTTCTTGAATCCATCACTCACCGCAAAATCCATTGATTTGGTTCAGTGAAGATGCTTCTATGGTACAATAAACCCTGCATTCCTAAACAAAAGGAACCGTCCGGGGGAGCTCAATGGAAAATATATTTAATTGGAAACGAATTAAACGACGAACGACTTTTCTAAAAATCCTCATCTATTTTATTAGCGCAACGACATTCCTGCTCGCTGTTTCTTTTGTTGCCCTTTACGGGCTGTCTGCCAAAACCCTCTTAAACGAAATCGGCGATCATACTGAGTCAGCTCTTGTCAATGGCGGCAAGAATACGGCTCAATTGATGGAATGGTCCATCAACTACGCTTACTCCTCCAGCTCTGACAGCCAGCTAGAGTCATATGCACTGGCCGAAGTAAACAGCACTTTTGAGACCTATACGGTCTGGAGTCGGCTAATGAATGTGAAGAATGGCAATCCATCCATTGATTCGGTCTATCTGATCAATGATTACACTGACAGTATCATCGATTCCCGGCTGGGGCTTACTGACATCGACGAGTTCTATGACCAAGAGGTACTGGAGCGGCTGCGTACACGCAAGATTACGGACGGGGCATTTCTGATTCCGCGCACCCTCCATATGCCTCTGAATTCTAGCAAATATCGGAGGGTGATTACGGCCATTATCCCCTATGAAACCGGCAAGTCCATCTCGGCGTTTGTATTGAACGTGGACGCGGACAGTATTATGACACTGCTGCAAGCCAACAGCTTCCTAGAGACCAACCTATTTGTCCTTAACGATAAGAATGAGATGATCTTCAGCACCGATCGACTAAGTCAGGATCAAATACAGGATTTCACCGCAGCCAGCTCGGATAAGATAAATGGCTGGAAGCTCTACAAGCCTGAAAACGAAAGGGAACAGATGCTGGTTTACGCCCAGACCTCGATTAAGGGTATTCAGAACTGGCGCTTCTACGAGACCATTCCCAAGTCTGTCATTCTGAGCAGGATCGATTTCCTGCGTAATATCACCCTGCTGTTGTTCGGCGGACTGCTCCTAGTTTCGCTCGGAGTAGTCGCTCTGCTGTCCCGAAAAGTCTATTCGCCGATTCAGGAGCTGGTGCAGAATGTCATGAAACAGCACCAGTCCGAAAAGCAAGACGGTCTGCTGGCAGCCAATGAGCTTGATTATTTGTCCCAGGTCTTCGTCTTTCAATCGGAGAAGATCCACGAACTGACAGAGGTGGGCCGGCAGCACAAATTCTTCGCTCGGGAACGCTTCATGCGTGAACTGCTCAGCGGTCCGGCGCCTTCTCTGGAGGAGATTCGCCAATCTATCCGCCGGCTGGAGATTGAGCTTCCGGAGGAGAACCTGTCGGTTGCCATCTTCCGGATCGACTACTTTCCGTCGTTTGTCCAGAACTATTCAGATAAAGACCAGCGGCTGCTAAGGTTTGCTATGACCAATATTGTCGGAGAGTCACTGCAGCCCTTCTTCGCCGCCCGAATTCAAACCGTGGATATGGGAGCGGATCATATCGCCGTCATCCTGCCGGTGGACAAAAGGCAGCCTAATGCTATTGCCGACAAGCTGCGGGAGTCGCAGCGGCTGGTGAAGCAGTATCTCTCCATTAGCACAACCGTGGCTTCCGGCAAATGTGTGGAAGGATTAGCCGAGCTGCATGAAGGATACATGACTGTATACGAAATGACCCAGGAGCGCTTTCGGCTGGGGCATGGCGCGCTCGTGTCGGAAGAGCAGGCTGATAGTAGTCCGAACGAGCTGTACCATCTTCCGCTTGAACTGGAGAGGCAGATGGTACATGCAATTCAGAAGGCCGACGGCGACACTCTGCTCCCTACGATGGACGCTGCTCTCTCCGCGCTTAGAGAGCGGCCTTATTTTGAGTGCAAAATGTCGCTTATCACCTTTTTCATGCATGTTCGCCGTTCCCTTCAGGAAGCTGCTCCACATTTCATACTGTCCAGCTCCTGGGGACTCACTTCCGTCGAGAATCAGATTATGAAGCTTGAGACCCTCCAGGCATTCGGAGAATGGATGGAGGACTTGTCCAGCCAGACGCTGGCGGAGATCGCCGCTGCCCGCAATGTATCCAAGAAGGCGGGACTTGTCCAAGAGGTAGATCAACTAATCGCAGCACATCTGACCAATCCTAATCTGGCTACCAAGCTACTTGCCGATGAGCTCGGATTGTCGATTAATTACCTGCGCAACCTCTACAAGCTGGAAACCACCCGTTCGATTACCGAAACAATTTCAGAACGCAGGCTCGACATCATTTGCGAGGAGCTGCTGACGAGCGACAAGCCGATTGAGCCACTTAGTCAAAAGTATGGATTCACAACACTGAACACATTTTACGCGGCGTTCAAGAAAAGGTACGGGGTAACACCAGCCATGTACCGGAAAATGAATAAATAGCGGTATGAGACCCGCTTTATATCCGGAAGTTTTCTTACCCATTATTAATTAGAGGAGTTATAACATTTATGAATCTACCTATTTTTTTGCAACCTGTTTTTCAAGAACGCATTTGGGGTGGAACTAAACTCAAAGACTTGTTCAATTATCCCATTCCAAATAACTCGACTGGCGAATGCTGGGCGATATCGGCACATCCTAATGGACAGAGCATTGTAAAAGGAGGAGTCTTTCAAGGTATGTCACTAGGGGAGCTATGGAACTCGAAACCCGAACTATTCGGATCAAGTTCACCAGTGTTTCCTTTACTCACTAAAATTTTGGATGCCTCAGATAATTTGTCTGTTCAGGTGCATCCAGATGATGGCTATGCTGATAAGAATGAGAATGGAGAGCTTGGTAAAACGGAATGTTGGTACATTCTCGATGCTGAGCCTGATGCCACTATTATTTACGGGCACGAAGCATCCTCTAAACAGGAATTAGAATATATGATTCAAAGCGGGGAATGGGAGAAACTGCTCAGAAAGATTCCAGTAAAGCAAGGAGATTTTTTCTATGTACCCAGCGGCACATTACATGCTTTGGGGAAAGGAATTGTCGTACTGGAGACCCAACAAAGTTCAGACACGACTTATCGAGTATATGATTATGGTCGCCGAGATAATAATGGGAATTTACGTGAACTTCATTTAGGGAAAGCCATCGAAGTTACAACTACACCACAGATACATATACCATCTTCATATGTAACTCAAAAATATGACGGACTCTATATAACCCAATTTGTTTCGAATTCGTACTTTACAGTAGAAAAATGGGAAATCACTAATAAAACAAAATTGCCAGCTCATCCGAAATATTCTCTCATTAGTGTGATTGAGGGTAACGGTTATATCTTTATCCAAGACGGCAAGTATAGACTAAATAAAGGTGATCACCTTATTCTACCTGTTGATTGCGGACCTTATGAAATTGATGGAATGATTCAGCTTATTATTTCACATGAATAATTTGCGCCCTTTCGCTTTATTATGCCGATTATAGTAAAAATGTCGAAAATTTATTTTTACATTTCTTATATATTAAATCCAAAGGTTGCCTTTCCCTCTCATCATTCCCATTTAATTAATGAGAGGAGATGGAAATATGCATAATGTTAACAAAGATCAAAAAGCAATTAAAAATGCTTTTAGTAGTTATGTACAGTCGTGTTTACGTCATGCGAGCCGGGATTATTATAAAAAAGCTCTTCGCCATACTTCTCATACTATTCTATTGGATGAAAAAGAATTAAATAACATCAAACCCAACTTTAGTATTTGTTTGTCGTCCTCTACCCGAGTCGAAAATTGTACTACATTGATACAAATTATCGATGAATTGAAATTTAGTACTGTAGAAAAGAGGGTATTGGCCCTAAAGTACTGTAAGGATTTAACTGATAAAGAAATTGCATATAATCTTGGTATCTCAAGGCAAGCAGTCAGTAAAATGAAAGCAAATTTATTACGGAAATTAAAAGAGCACCTCTCTTTATATTGTTAAACTAATAATTCTCTTAACCTTACATTAAATTAAAAAGGGATGGAATCAGTATGCAAGAAATAGGTACACTGATTGAATTGGCTCAGAGTGGCAATCGTGATGCCGAAGCTAGACTAATTTTTCTTTATCAACCACTGATAAATAAATTTGCAAAACAAAACGGGCATATAGATGAGGATTGCAGACAACACCTTACATTAGAGTTCATATTAGCAGTACGTCGTTTTAATCTTAATCGTTATCATTAGAATATGAAGATTGCGTTTTTAAACTATGCATAATAAAAAAGTAATTTTTCATTTCAATGATCTTTAATTGATAGATATTTTTATATTAACTTGTGTGATTAATTTGTAACCCCCTGTTTTTATGGCAGGGGGTATCTTATATTACTTGAGTGTTGCGATTTAACTCAGCAATAAGCTAAGTGGACAGACCTGTAGTGCTATCAGTAAAAACAACGTTTAGGCAGACAGTTTGAAATGTTTCAGGATGTCGAAAAGCGGCTTTTTCTCCAAGGCTTGCTGGTAAACATAGACGATAATCTGCCCGAAGTACTCTTCTCAAATGCGATACACCACATCGCCTAGTGTCATGGATGATTTGTCTCTCATCCATTCCTGCCGCTGGAATTCAAGATAGTTTTGCGTCAGGAATTGAATGGCCCAAAAACGTTGAATGCCGATAAAAGAAAGCAGTTGCAGTTGATATTGGTCAAAGCCGAGCAATTCCTTGAAATAACGATTACCCGTTTCGATGTTCCAACGTACGTGATAATATCGCTGGATGGTAACGAGATCCAGGGACTGATCCGTACAAAGAAGACAAACCTGAGGTTTGCTCAAATCGGTGTAATCATCTTTCCAAGACAGCAACAGCTTGACGTTTTCGATCTCGCTCACGGATCCTTCGTAGGGATAGACCCAGTACATTCCCTGACCTTCCACGGTAACAGAGTGGAGATCAGTTTTGTGAATGTGCTGTGTAGCGAAATCACTAATTTGAATCGGAATGCCGGCTGGACAGATCAGCCGATTTGTTTTTACGGCTGCAATGACATGAAATCCCTTGCGGTTACAGGCGTTGATGACCTTCTCGCTCGTATACCAGCTATCCATAAGGACGTAGACGAGTGCATCATCCTCAGCAGGGAAGGCTTCGATCATTTCCAGAGCCAAATCGTTCTTGCTGCTAAACCTCATTCGCTGCGCCTCACAATACTCTTTCTGGTAATACGGGCGAAAATCCCAAGCGTAGGAGCAACCTTCACTCACCACATGGGAAGTGACAATGCTGTGGCACCAGACAGACTTGCCGTCTTCATGTGAATTCTGAAAGCTGAGCGCCTCCATCTTCTTGGTCGACTTGTCTTTCTTACAACAAGTGTCATCCACAATAAGAAACATAAGAGATCTGGAATCACCGCTTTTCACACGTTTCGCCCGGATCTTTTCCAATGCAAATTGCATGCGTCTACGCTGCATGCGGTTGACGCACCAGGGAGAGTGATTCAAGAAATTGGTCATGCTACTGAGATGACGATCTTGTCTGGTAACGTTACGAATCTGAGTGATATTCTTACGTCCGGCGCAGAGAATGATGCCGTGAACGAGTGTGAACACGTGATTCAGTTGTGGTTTAGATAACTCCAACTTCAGCACTAAAATAAACTTGACGATTATGGACATGTAGAGGGATACCATAAGAGTGGACATCTCCTTTATATGGAAATTGTGGCGTCGTAACCGTCAATTTCTACACAAAGGTTTGATGTCCTTTTTATTTTAAAATCTTCGACGAAAGTTCTAACAAACTTGCTTTAACCGGGTCAAATCGACAGCGTAGTTTTTGCAACACTCAAGTTATATTAGTGAAATCGTTCTATCCCAACAAGTAGAGGAGCAAAAAATAAGTTTAGAATTTTAATTGCTTATTCCTTATCTCATCCCCATTTAAATTATAGGGGCTAAGCTATAAAAAGCCTGCTTCTAAATTCCTTACTTGTTCTTTGATATCTACATATCTTCTGTTCAAGTACTTTCCCATTGCCTCTGCAACAGCAGAAGCGACATAGCGGAAGCGCCAAGAAGGATCGCATGTGCCCTGAGCGACTATCTTTCCGACTTAAATCATCCCATGGTAGGATGAATCGCAATGACCGGTATTGGGGATTATGATACTTCTGCCTGGCCAGCGTCACTGCATTGGGGGCAGCCCGCTCGGATGAGAGGGAGCTTTAAAAAGCTATGATGTCGAGTAACCGTCGGCAGCTTGAACAGATCTCTATGAATTTGTCGAGAATATATTGATTCATAAATAACACCTCCAGCCTCCATATATCTACAAATATTTTCTTCGTTAGGAAGTGCTATAGATGCAAACTGATATAGGACAGCCAGAACTTCAATCTTTACTTCTGCTTATGTATCGTAATTTTCCCGATGTAGTTAACATAGATCAATTGTGTGTTATGTTAGGTAATATAAGCACAAAAACTGCTTACAAACTATTGCAAGCTGAACGTATACAGCACTTTAAGATTGGTAGGATATACAAAATCCCTAAAATCTATATAATCGAGTATTTAGCCACAGTTATAAATGGCACTTCACCCTCTAGCTTTCACACTTTACCGCATTGAACCGTTCTGCTCATACGTGTTATAATTAATGCGTCAATGGTAGGACCAATGCGGGCTGCTATGAAGGAGGTTTTTTCATGGTAGCAGGCCACCTACAAGAAAAAAAGGGTCTTTTTTATATGGTCTTGAATTGCAAGGATGAAGAAGGTAAGAGAAAACCAAAATGGATTCCTACTGGCCTTACGGTAAAAGGAAACAAAAAAAGAGCAGAAGCATTGCTATTAGAGACAAGGAGGGAATTTACTCTTCTTTTAAATGCTACTGAGGAAGAACCAGTTGAAGAAGTTATCGAAGAAATGTCAGCTGAAGAGCCAGTCGATCAAGGACCCCTATTTTCTGTCTTCATGCTTCAGTGGCTAGCAATGATGAAACACCAGGTTGAATTTATCACTTACGCTTCGTATCACAACGTCATTACTAATCATGTTGTACCTTACTTTGAAGAAAAAGGGCTTTTTCTCAAAGAGCTATTACCATGTCATATTCAAGAATACTATCAGTATGAGCTTGAAGAAAATGGAGTGACAACCAACACGGTTCTCCATTATCATGCTAATATTCGCAAAGCGCTAAAACATGCTCTCAAAAATGATTTAATTAACACTAACCCGGCAGATAAGATTGAAAGGCCAAAGAAAAATGATTTTGTAGGCAGTTTTTACAACAAGCAGGAGACAAATATTCTGTTTGAAAAAGTTAAGGGCGAATTGATAGAGCTAGCAGTCATTCTTGCCGCTTTTTATGGATTGCGGCGAAGTGAAGTAGTCGGATTGAAATGGACAGCTATAAATTTTGAAAACAAAACGATTAGTATCAGGCACACGGTAACTCCGGTTTATTTTGAAGGTCAGGAACACATCATTGAAAAGGACCGTGCTAAAAACAAACCGAGCCGCCGCACCTTACCTCTTGTGCCAGCTTTTAAGGATTTACTGCTGCGCATTCGTGAGCTTCAAGCTCTCAATAAAGCCATATGTGGTAAATCCTACTGCACAGATTACGAGGAGTATATCTATCTGGATAAGTTGGGACAACGAATTAAACCGGGCTATATCACACAGAACTTCACTAGAACTCTTAAAAAAATGGTCTTCGTCATATTCGTTATCACGACCTGCGTCATAGTTGTGCAAGCCTCCTACTCTCCAATGGAGTCAGTATGAAAGAAATTCAAGAATGGCTGGGACACAGCAACTATTCTACAACAGCCAACATTTATTCTCATCTAGAGTACAGCTCCAAAGTATCTTCGGCATCAACAATGAGCGGTGTTTTGGTCTTTTAATAAAAAAAGATCGCACTACCCTCAATATTTCATGAGAGTCATGCGATCTTCTCCTCGTTCTCTCCTTCGGAAAAAGGAGAGAACTGCAGGAGAGAACTCGATAAAAAGTTCTCTCCTAAGCTGTTTCAAAAACCAAGGTTTTTCGGAAAAAACCCTTATAAATCAAGGATGCCGAGGACGGGGGTCGAACCCGTACGGTACTCACGTACCGCAGGATTTTAAGTCCTGAAATGGTCTTCTTAACACCTTTACTATACTACGGGAATATCGAGTGAAAAACCTTTAACCATGCGGGTTAATAGCTTTTTTTGTGTTGCATACTCAATGCGCTCGAGGTTTTGTATGTGCAGCCATGTTAGCAAAAATGTTAGCAAAAGCAACAGAAATACTTACCTTAAATTACTAATTTGCTATTGTTGACTTCTCTGCCCGCTAATTATAAACAACGCTAGTCCCCGTCGACTCGTTTAATTATTCAGAATACGGTAACAATGTGTAAAGCAATCATTAAGCAGTGTATTTGAGGAGGTAATTCAATATATGGATCATCCACTTTTGCCATTAGTTAAGTCTATACAAAAAACTGCAAGAACCGTATTTAATGCAGTTGAAAGTATTCAAACAGCTCCAAGAAAAGCAACTCATGCTTTTTTAGGAAATGATCCAGTACTAGAAAGAGGTGATCATATTGCTGTGTACTACGGATATCTCCATCATGGGATATATGTCGGAAATGGTTTAGTTATTCATTATACTAAAATTAATGGTCACGGAATTGTAAGTCTTGATACGCTCGATACCTTCAAGCAAGGTAAAGCAATAGAGAAACGCTCTTCAAGCTTACGCTGTTCCCGTGATGAGGTAGTGAAAAGAGCACACAAAAGATTAGGTGAGTCTAACTACAATTTGATCTACAATAACTGCGAACATTTTGTAGTATCTTGCAGAGGCTAAATAACCAACCCTTTTTCAAATAAATATGCATATAAAAATCCTTTAAACCACATGAGCAGTTTAATGGATTTTTTTCTTTTCTTTCCCATTCTAAATTTCACATGATGAGCTATGGAGTCATCAAACTGGTCGAATAAAGAAAAAGAATTAGACACTTGATTGGTTAATGAACTATTAAGTTTCTAATTCCTAAATTTCATTTTGAATAAATTGCCTTAGTTTTGGATTGTCTACTATTGAAAAATATTACAATTAAGAGAGAATTCAAGGTATTCTCCCATTCTTAAAAACGCCTCTCGAATGTCAGTTTATTTTTTTCGTAAACGTAGGTCGAGATGAACATCGCAAACAAATCGCCGATATGAGCACATTCATGCAGGAATAGCCTAACACCATTACTGAATATAACAAGTAGTTGGTAAGATGGCTGATTGAGAGGGTCACCATCTATGAGCGTAGGTTCGCCGTAGAATTCCAATCCTGCTTGACGGTAGAGGTGAAATGATAACCGAGAAAATTAATAAGGCACTCTACGCGATTTGGCGTATGGTGCCTTATTTATCCATAACTCTTCACTTGTTGCGCGTGGGTAATAAATACCATCCGCATCAGCTCAACAACTTCTTTCTATTCAGTGAGTAATGCCTCTAAGCGAGTAACGAAATGTCTAGGAACTAGTGGTGAGATGTTAATTCATTCAATACTACATATATCTTCATCAGTTATTAAGGATAAGATCTCATGACTTGGTTCATCAATATTAACTACCCTTTTGGCATGGTTCATTACCATATCATCATATAAATTTCTAACCAGTCGCCCATTAGCAAAATGCTCATTTTTCGCGGCCACTTCATTGTTTAAAACTTGGTTAATTTTGTTGCTCGCTTCTTCACTTAAAGTATAATCATTGTTTTTACACAAAATATTTAATATTTCTACCAGCTCGTCAGCTGCATAATCGTCGAATTCGATAAATGTGTTAAAGCGAGATTTAAGCCCAGGATTCGATTCGAAAAATTTATTCATTGGTTCTGTGTACCCTGCCACGATTACAACCAATTCGTCTCGATAATCCTCCAATGCTTTTGTCAATTCTGTTAAGCATTCCCGTCCATAAGAATCGCTGTGTTCATTCTCTGTAATGCTATAGGCTTCATCAATAAACAACACGCCACCTTTTGCTTTTTCAATAACTTTTTTTACTTTTAATGCCGTTTGCCCTTGATAGCCCGCTATCAAATCGGTTCTAGAAACTTCAATAAAGTGACCTTTTGTGAGTAATCCAATTTGTTTATATATCCGTCCAACAATCCTTGCCACTGTCGTTTTTCCCGTTCCTGGATTTCCTGTAAAAGAAAGGTGAAGGGTGTTTTTTGCAGTAGTTAATCCTTGGTTCTCACGCAACTTCTGCACTTTTTGATAGGCTATTAAGTTATTAACTTTTGCTTTTACTCCGTTAAGTCCAATCAATTCATTTAATTCTGCCAATAATTCAGGCAATGTTCGCGTTTCTTTGTCTATTTGATCCTGGTTACAAATATCCAGTACTTTCATGTATCCATAATATTTAATCAAACTATCCTTTAATACATTTGATAATTGTTTAACTTCAATTGAATATTTACCTGAATCAACTACTATGGATATATTTTTTAGCAGCATTATTGTCGCTGATTCATCTTGATTTTCTACAATAACTGTAGCATATTTGGTGATTTTCCCATTTGCCTCAACCAATGCGTCTAATTTTGAAGCATAATTCAAAAAATCATTTTTATATTTATCCATCATATAGTTCCTAATAAATTCAATACAAAATGAATCAAAGTAATGCCTAAAGAACCCCCTGCTAATAGATATGCTATTTTCAGTTTCTTAGATAATATCTTACTTCGATCCTCATTATTTTTTTTATCTTCATCTATCAGATTCAGTATATAATTCATTTGATCTTTTGTTTCACTGTCAATTACTTCTTTTTGTTTTTCAATTCTAATATTGATTGATTTAATGTCTTCCTTAAATGTTTGGCTATCGTTCCATATTTCATCAATATTCTTAAGCTGTTCGTATTTATCAATTTGTTCTTTGAATTGCTTCAAAGCATTTATCACTTGCGTTTGCTCTTCTATCGACTCAACAATATTTCCAATCCCTACATTGATTGATTTAATGTCTTCCTTAAATGTTTGGCTGTCGTTCCATATTTCATCGATATTCTTAAGTTGTTCGTATTCATCAATTTGTTCTTTGAATTGACTCAAAACTGTTATCATCTGTGTTTGCACTTGAATGGTTTTAGCGATATCAAGGCTATTTTTTTGAGCTTCAAGAGCACTCTCCTTCGCTTGACTACTCGCTTTTTCAGCTGCCTTGATTGATAGAATTATAGCTTGGATATAATCTTTATCCAACGCTTCTAACGCATTGTAAACCTGACCGAATTCTTTTATAGATTTAATATGTAAGTTGTTAATAGTAATCAGATGTTTTTGAATTTGGGTCGTTAATTGATTAAATTCGTTGCCTGTTACATTGTGGTCAAACCAATTGAATAATCCCCCCTTCGAGGCAACCGATTGTAAATCTACACTCGATGGAATTTTTTCCGAGAATTCTTTAAGTTGCTTTTTTGCATGATTGAAGTCGTGTGTTTGAATGGCAAGCTCGTTCATATTATCCCCTATTTCAGTAGTTTGTTTAAATTTCCAAGCATATTCTCAAATGCATCTTCATTCCCGCTGACGGCAACTTCACTATTGATATTTTCGTCATTGATATTTGTTAAAGATTCTTTAATTATATTAGTGGCAATATCATGCCTCTCCTTTATAGAACTGGCAACACTATTTTTAGTATGTTCTAGCTTGTTTTCATTTAGTGCGGTAACCGTATTTTGTGTATTTAATACCTCGTTGCCTTTATTTACTTCCTTATGTACCGCCTCCGCCAGCTGTTGCTTAGCAACAGCTTTGTCAATCAAGCTCAATGCAATTGCGCCTACAATTCCCGCAACCAAGCCGCCCATAAATAGGCCTATTAAGCTGGCCAAACTACCAAGAATCGGAATCTCAAATGCAAATATGGGTACTAACATCAAGCCTTTTTCAATAACCTCTCCCAATACAAGCGCACCCGCCGCGCTTAACCCCGCGATTACTATTTTCCCTGTTTCAAGTATCAGTCTACCAACTGGCTTATGTTTGTTGTCTGGACTCTTAAGATAGGCAATTGCTTCTTTGAACGAATTCCATCCCTGTTTAAGCATAGTCCATACTTTCTTAATGGTTCTCACAATAGGTCCCAATATGGCTGTAGCAATAGTGGTGATAAGCGTGCTTCCGGCGCTTACTAACTGTGTTTTCAACTTGCTAATGAATGAATTTATCGCCGACTTAATAGTATTAAGCAGAGATTCCAGATTCTTTTGGGTTGTCTTTAACCACAAAATCAATTTTCTGATTACTTCTTTTATTAATTCTGCAAAAAGCTGCATTATTACAGCTCTAAGCGCTTTGCCCGTTATCCTGAACGCTTCTTCTTTTTGAGATTGCTTTCCTTTCGCAACGGATTTGCGTTCCCCTTCTTCTGTCAGTTTTTCATATTCCTCACGAGTAACTCTGTCTCTTTCCCTTAATTCTTCTTCGTTAATGTTAAACCTGTCTGCAGGTTTTTCACCGTATCGCTCGCTATCCAGCCAATCTTTCATTTTTCTGTCGCCTTTTGATTGGTTGGCCGCAGCTTCCATGTCCTTTAGGTTTATTTCGCTATTTGTAAAATTAATTTGTTCTTGTTTTTCAAGATGGCAATTCGCTTTAGGGTCCCTGATAATTTCCGCAGCTGACACAGTATGGTCCTTATTAACGGCGGTCGAACCCATATCCCTGCCTTTATCAAAAGGTTTACGAGCTTCCTTTTTCAATACTTTTTGGAAGTCGCCAGTTTTGTATTTATCTTTTAATCTAATATCACCATTATCGTCTTTTTGAAAATTATCTTGCCAATCATCATACCGCTTTTGGAAATCTATTTTATTATTATGTGTTGCTATCTTACCGTTTCCGAAATTTTCTGTTGTTTGAATATGGGCATCATTCCTCAAATCCAACGTTAGACCACCATTCTCTTTAATAAAGTCCTCGCCAGCGGTAGCTGCCAACTGATTAATAAATTGTTCCCAAACTACATTCATAACAGTATTTCCTAAATTATCGGGGCTACCTATTTTTTCTCGATCTTCTTTCAAAAGCTCCAGTTCCGATAGTTGTAAATCCAATTCGTTTTGCAATTTAGTCTCCAACTCATTAAAATCGAACGAATCTACATTATCGATTTCTGTAATTTCCAATATCTCATTCTCGTTTGCCATTTTTCACCCCTGAATCAGCACGTTGGCTTATATAATTTTTATCTATTTTTATCTTTTCCCTTTAGAATTTTCGCTAGCCATGTTGAGCCGGCTACAACTCCCCCAATCGCTAAAAGTGGGGTACCCAAAATTCCTCCAAGTAATCCTACACTAACAGCTGCTAAAGCTGTCCCTCCTATTCCTCCTGAAGCAGTAGCTGCAATAGTCCTTACACTTTCAGATATTTTCTCCCGCTCTTCGTCGGTATACTCTTCCTCTCTATTAAGTAGTACATCTACAACTTGCGGCAAGACAGTGTTTTCCTTATTTGTTTGCATTTCAAAATCAATAATTGACCGAATTGCAATATATTGAGTTAGTGTCATCGGAGTTTTTGCATTCTCAAGATTACTAATGGTTTGCTTCGTAACACCAATTCTTTCGCCGAGTTGCTCAGAGGTCCATCCTGCAATTTTTCTGATTGCAGATAAATTTTTTTGTAAACAAGCGATCTGAGTGTTTTGTTCACTCTTGGTTTCCATTATATCCCACTCCTATCTGCCATCATAATATCAGCCTAACTTTATCGTGTCAATATATTTGACCAGATAAATTTTTTTTACTTCAGGAAAAATTATTATCAAGAACATTTAACCTAATCTCTTGCAAAAAATCATCTAATCTACTCTGTCATAAACATCCTACATCTAATCTGTATACTCGTTAGACCATGACATCCATACTGCTCTGTATGCTTCAAATCCACCCCATGGACGCATTTTCACAGAACGATAAAAAAAGAGATTTTCAAAATCTGGTTTCTTACCGACGCTTTGTCAAGCTAAGTGCGACACCTGTTCCATAAAAGATTCGTGAGCAGATTTCCATCCTAGACATTTTCGAGCACGGTCGTTAATGAGATGGATGGCATGAGCGAGTTCCTCATCGGTAACCTGTCCCAAGTCATGACCTTTTGGAAAGAACTCCCGAAGAAGTCCATTCCCGTTTTCGTTAGATCCTCGTTGCCAGGACGAATAGGGATCGGCAAAGGCTTGTGATACGGGGTCTGTTGCCCCTACCAGATCAAACATGGTCATTGGGGGAAGTAGGAGAACAGTTTTATTGACGGGGTAACTTCCCCAAAAAAGCCCTCGTTCTCCCGGACCGCCATCTTATAGCACCTACAAAAATAGGCCAACCGGTAGTTTCTGGTTAACCTAATAATACGAAAAAGCACATGAACAGTTTATGCGCTCATGTACTAATTTTCATCTTTCAGTTTTTCAATTTCTATATATTATAATAGTTATTCATAATGAGGTGATTCTTCGGTCAACCAATTTAAAGTGAGTATACGGGAGGATCAATAAAATCCAGGTGGAATTTCTCGTTTTAAAAATATCCATACCAACTACTGATCCACTGAGGAATTACTTTAAACCCTCTTACAAACTTTTATCACTTATAATTTTATAATTCTACTAATTTTTTCTCTTCTAACTTCAATCTCATTAATACTTGTGAACTTGTTATTTATATATTCAAAATCTTGGCCATTACACGCAGCCTGCTCCCACATCGATGAAAGCATTTCATAAAACTCAGCAGTAGTAAATTCTTCACCATTTACTTTAAAAGTACTACCTTCCCAAACAAGAAAATCTGCATCTTTAGTTTTTACCAATATGTCATCATTTTCCATTTCATACTGCAGATAATAAATATATTCTACTAAGTCCATTTTTTGATAAATCGTTTCATACTCTTTATTGTTATTCATAGTAACTCACCTCATATTCTAAATTTAAGAAAACAGCAGATCTCTTTGTTATAAGAATCATTTTTATATGCTTTATTTTTGAAATTATACTTTTTCTAAAGAATGTTTGCAATTAAATTGCGCTTAACTCACAAAAAACATTCGAATTACGACCATCTTGAATTCTTTCCTTCCAGGAAAATCAAACAATAGTTTTATAATAATTTTTAATTACATATTATATTTCTGATACATGTGTAATTAATTTGGGAAGCACCAAAAAGCACCTAATATCAGGCTCATTACTATTAATGCGGATTAAAATAAACCGAGCAGAAACTCTCTGCTCGGTTTATTTTTTAACTATTGTATCCTTAGGAGGTAATTGATATGAACTCACTTAAATCACAGTCCTACAAGCAGTTATTAGCTTCAATACTCAGAGAAAAACCTGATAGTTATCTGATGGATGAATTGTACCATCGTTTCCCTACTCCAGCCTCCTTAGCCGATGTAACTGAAGAAGAACTACTTAGTGTTAAAGGTATTGGGTTAACCAGAGTCAAACAGATTCTTTCGACCGTACAGTTCGTACAAGAATTCACAGCGCCAGCCAACGAGTCACCCTTAATACGTTCACCTAAAGACGTATACGAACTCCTTGGTATGGAATTACGCTACGCTCCTAAAGAATTATTTGTTTGTCTATTCTTGAATACAAAAAATCATGTTATATCTAAGGATGTAATATCCATTGGAACCTTGAATGCTTCATTAGTACATCCAAGAGAAGTATTTAGAGCAGCAATAAAGCGCAACAGTGCATCGATAATTTGTTGCCATAATCACCCAAGCGGAAATCCAGAACCCAGTCTAGAGGATATTAAAATTACCAAGCGTCTTATTAGTGCTGGTGAGCTTATTGGTATTGAATTGCTGGACCACATCATAATTGGAGGTCATCGATATTTAAGTTTAAAAGAACAGGGATTATTGGTGGATTAATGTAATCCAAATTCTTTCGTTAACTCGGATACCATTATTAACTTAGTGAAATATATGAAATTCTGCAACCCGCAAATAATTTTTGTGGTTATTTGTATTTTCATTTAATTATATTACACCAGAAATTCGAGAGCCTGTCGCACCTCACATTAATAAATTCCGGGTATTCTAAAAGGAGGTTTTATTATGACAAAGACAACTATTATTACGATTGCTAATCAAAAAGGTGGAACAGGTAAAACAACTACAGTATACAATTTGGCATGCGCCTTATCCCATAAAGGCAAAAAGGTACTTCTGGTTGATTTAGATCCTCAAGGTAATTTGAGTATGTGTTTCGGAATCGAGCAACCCGATCAACTTCCAATAAGCATGTGTAATATTCTCGATGCAATCATGACCGATACCCCATTACCTGCAACTGAAAAATATTTGTATCATCTAGGAAATATAGACCTCATTCCGAGTAACATCGAACTATCCATTTCCGAAATTAATTTACGCGATGAAATGGGAAGCGAAAAAACATTAGCTACGCTTCTAACACCTATGAAAGAACATTATGATTATATCCTTATCGATACAAACCCTTCCTTAGGCTTGCTAACTATAAATGCCCTAGTTGCCTGTGACAGCGTATTAATTCCTGTAAATCCACAACTCTGGTCCGCCACTGGTCTTACTCAACTATTAAGCATTATCGTGAAAGTAAAGAAAAGAATTAATCCTCGGATCAGTATTAAAGGAATTCTGATGACTATGTGTGACCCACGCACCAATTTGTATAAGGAAGCCTTTAAACTAGTTCTGGATCATTACGGGGACACCATACGCATCTTCACATCACAAATTCCACTGTCGGTCAAAGTCGGAGAAGCTAACTTTTATAGCCAAAGCTTGTTGACATATTTCCCTCGATCCAAAGTAACGGCTGCTTATCAAGACTTAGCAGAGGAGTTGATCCTGCATGACCTTGTCTAAACGGCGAACTGTTCCGAAGTTGGGCAGCATTGATGAGTTATTGAAACTCTCTGAACAATCATACCAAGAAATTGAAGAGTTACCCATAACAATCTATAATATTCAGTTAATTCCCATAAGTAAAATAAGATACTTTAAACCTCATCCTTTTCGCTTATACGAAGGTGAACGATTGTCGGATATGGTGGAGAGTATTGCAACCAATGGAGTGCTTGTTCCAGTAATTATTCGTAAGGTTGATCCCGACGAAAACGATTACGAATTTGAAATGCTAGCAGGGCATAACCGCATGAACGCTGCATCTCTTGCCGGGTTAGATCAACTTCCGTGCATCATTAAAGAATACTTATCCGATGATGAAGCACTTCTATATGTAGTGGAGACAAATGTCCTTCAGCGTTCATTTTCCGATCTACTGCCCTCTGAAAAAGCAAAGGTACTGACTCTTCGTTACTCGACTATGTTTTCCCAAGGCAAGCGGAACGACATTATTGATGAAATTAGAAAATTTGAAGATCCGCAGTACACCAAAGAAAAAACAACTTCGTCCCTTTTAGGTACGAAGTTGCGGAGCGACGAAAAACTTGGTTTGGAATACGGTCTATCTAAAAATACAATTGCTCGACTGCTACGCATAGAGAAACTCTCCTTGAGTTTGAAAAAACGTGTGGACGATGGACAAATTGGTTTGTATCCTGCTGTAAGTCTCTCTTATCTCTCGCTTGCAGAGCAAAACATTCTTGAAGACGCCTTAACTCAACACAATTACAAAGTAGATATGAAAAAGGCTGACCTTTTAAGGAACTTTTCTGGAAATTCATCAGCTAAACAAATAGAAAAAATATTGTCAGGAGAAATTAATATCAAATCAAGAAGCAAATCTGCTTCCCCTTTTAAACTAAAATACGAGGTATATGCTAAGTACTTCACTCCACAAATCCAAGTAACTGAGGCCGAGGAAATTATCGACAAGGCTCTGAAAATGTATTTCGCTTTTCTACAACAACAAGGAGCAAAGTTAAAGGGAGAGAAGCAAGTGGAAAGTTCAACCGATTAATACGATTCTATTCATGCCGATAGAGAGAGACCAATTAATTTCACCTGATCTTCAGATTTTTTGGAGTTACTTATATCCATTTTACCTAATACTCTCCAATGTTTGAATTATTTTTATTAATCCAATATAATACTCATGCGCTAGAAGAAACGGGGGGGGAATATAATATAGAGAAAACCAAATTTGTAGTCGAATACTCCTACTTTGTACAAGAATACGAAGATCATTTCGAAGAATACACTGGATATGATGAAATATGCTTATGAGGCTGGAGATGCTGAAGAATACTGTGAGACTTTGAAGGGTCCATGTGAATATTTAAATCTTGAAACATCAGTTTATAGTGGAAAAAAAGCTGAAATCATTAAACTTAAATATGATTTACCTCAAATTGAGTTATTATTACAAACTCGTTCGGTTCAAACGCAAGAACAAATAAAAATACTGCAAAGATTAGTAGATCAGGGACGCCAACTTCTCAACACATAAGTTTATCTAAATCTTTTGCAAACAACTGAAATATTGAGGCCTTTATCAATTACAATCTTTATAAAATAACATAGTTAAAATAATTAATGAGCCTTGCCTTTGTAAAAAGCAGGGCTTATTTTTTTATACTCGACTCTTATGAATGTTTTGATTTCTATTGACAGGTTCACACTTGTAAAGCGAAATTCAGATAAAAATCTAAACCACCTCTTACTGCATAGCCCTTTTTTAAGGTTGACGGTGTAAGTTGACTTGCTATTGACGTCCATGCTACCCGCTACAGATAAAAAAACAGGGAGAATCATGACTATTCTCCCTGAATCACGTAGATCCCCATATGGTACTGTGCTTGCTTCGTGCTCTGCTTAGTGTTTACGACCAGATTCTCCGAGAGCACGTAGATCTCCTCCGCCTTCATGCACAGTTAATGCACAGCAACCTGCGCATTCAGGTGATCTCCGTATACGCCCAATCCATATGAGAAGATAACACAACGTATTATAACTTAGAAAAATGATGGATTTATATCCCCATAGCGTATTCTTCAAGAATTTCTACAATTCCGGCCTCTCCCGAACTACGCGGATAAATCGGTTCCCTTGAAAGCTTTTTTTCAATACCTACAGTTAAAGCATGCGAGATGCAAGTAGTGACAACTATAGAAAGATCTGATTGACTAGCATAGGCTGTTGTCTGAGAAGTTGCCCGGTCACTCGTACACACTCGTACATTTAGCTTTGAATTGCGGCGTATAATCTGCTCAGATGCACGAGTTGCTGCCTTCTCTCTACAGGAGAAAATCGTAATTTTCATCTTTTGTAGTTTTAGTAATGGATCACTTTCATCTTGTACAACATCCTGAGCCTGTTTACGAAGCAGTTCCAACACGTCGTAATTACCAGATACCTCTTCGCCAAGTAGAATAAGATATTCTCTCAATGAATCCATATCTTTTTCTAACTTGTCATATAATTGGCCAACCCACTCATCCCAAACGGGCTTAATTTCCATTCCCGGAACACCATAATCCCGGAATAATTCCATACAATCAAATACAGAACTAAGCAAACGTAGAATTGGCTGAAAGGTTAGCCAATCTTTAGTGTATCGCCACTGTGCGTCAGCTTCTCCCGGTTTCTTAAGCAAAAGACCATCCAAGAGCTTAATTAAGTCCTGTAGTGTCTCATCATTCTTACTGGCAAATATACGCACAGCATCAGCCAAGTTCTCATAAAGATCAACATCATTGATTCTTGGAAAATCACGGTATTGAACAATAAAGCGAACAAAAGGTGAAAGAGCACGTGCTAGTATTGATCTTTTTACAGACTCAGGTTCTTCAACAATCCAATTAATAAAATAATCATTGACTCTTAGAGCAGAGGTCGGTGTCCAATCTATACCTTTATTTTGAATCCGCTCACACCAATCTGCTAAGAACTGATAATCATTTTGGGCAGAGTGCAACAGACTAAAATATGTTTCCCAATCCTTTGGAACTAATCTACTTTCAACCTCTTCCCATTCCATTACTCCAAAATTCTTATTTTTGGATGCAAGATCATGAACTTGATGAACAAGTCTACATCTGGATAAAAGATCCGGACAAGGAAGATCTGCAGATTGACTAAGAATCGGTACTAAGGCGCTAAAATACTCTCTAGATGCATATTTTCTCCACGTCTGAGTCAAATCTTCAAATAAACTTCGATACTCATCTTGTGGCAAACCCAAGGTAAGGAGTGTTTGCAGCCAAACTGATGAAATCTTCATCTCTTCTGAAGTTCCCTGCATATGAGAAAGAAATATTCTGTGAAGTTCCCCATAAGTATCTTTTAATTCTCCACGTGGCCATAGTGGATCTTCAGAAAAGAAACGCAGCAAGTATAACATTGACAAGTTCAATGTATCTTTTGTTGTCTTACTGTCATCTTTCAAATAACTCTTAAACTTTTCCATTTCAGCATAATTATCGAGAAATCCATCTCGACGCCATTCCACGGCCCCACGTCTAGCTAGCACAGTTGCCTGGTTAAGGTCAATGACCTCTATTTTATCAAACCATTCATTCCATGATCCCGGAAGCGTATTACTAACGTTTGAGTCATGCACATTAGATTTCTTATCATTTAATGAATATAAATATTCATAACATGTTTGCAAATGTCTGGTAGTAAGTATTGGTTGCCAGTCTATTATCCCTGACCGCGATATCGAATCTACTACTTGTTTATCTACGATCAAATCTTGAAGTTCATAAGCACATATTAGCAATAACTGAATCTGTTCTTTCGACGGAGGAAACTGGACTGCTAACTTAAATGCTTCTGCATATCTACTATTATCCGCTAGACTTTTGGCTTCCTCTAATGTAGGTGCCGTCACTCCCAATGCCATTCTTAAAACATCAGGTTTGTTTGTTAATGAACGTATTAACGGTTCAATCGGTTGTCCGGCAGCTAATGACAAGATTTCATTACGCAATTCATATAATGGTTCCTCAGGAATAATTGAACGAAGCATGAAACACATTAAAACATGAGGATGCGTTAGCGACCCACGTACTCGGAACAATGATTGATATGCCGGCCAAATATCTTCTCTAAATACTCTTGTCATACTTTCAGGATCAGATTCCAACGGCTCCAGATACTCAACGTACACCGCACGAATGATCCCTTCAGTTACCCTTGCCGGTCGTGGAGCTTTTAATAAATCCTCCATTTGTGGATGGTTCAAAATGTCTTGCCAACAATTTAATCTTGATAACATCTCAATTCGCATAAATAATGCATTGCGAGGATCAATTAAGTTATACCGTTCTAAGATTGCGATTTGTGTTTCAGCAAGACCATGTTCACCAGCCTGTAAGGCTAGCTCAAAGGTTCTTAATAGAGGACTTGGGTCAGTTGGTATGCTTACTCCACGTTCTGGCCGTTCCTTGAGCAGTCGAAATAAGTCCTGAACCTTCTGCCCAATCGCCTTATCGTTTCCTCGGAATTTAAAAAAGTGACCGTTAGTAAAGTTCCTAACATTTGTATCTTGGATATGAGTGAAATCATCCACTTGATAAAAATCCATACTGCTGTATGTGACCCCAACAAAAGAGCGAATCACTTCTCGCACTTGTGTAAATGAGGTATCGTTAAAAGCGATTGCAAACCATGTAAATGATTTATCTTGCTCCATATAAGGCAATACCGTAAATGAAGGATAATTTCCTTCTAATCTAGCTAAATATGGTTTAAATTTATCTCCATAGCCTCCAGTATTAATTTTGTCCCATACGAGCAAATTAGGTAATGCATAAAAATGATTTAGAAAATCCTGAACTGTGGGAGATAACATCTATTCCATCCCCTTCCCCCAGGATCGTCCCCATACAATCCGATTTTCCGAAACTTCAGTTGGATCAATCGTATATTGGACAAATTCCTCAAGTGTAGTGATTCCGTTATTAGTAAAGTTCATCGATCCACTCAAAAAGTAACTGTCTCCTAACAATCCTTTACGATGAAGAACAGCATTTTGATTAAGGTTATTCCATGGTTTGTTAGTCTTTTTCTTAATATTGTCAATGAATTGCTGGTTTGATTTAACCGGGCGAGTTTCAAGAAAAAATTCAGTTCCCCGCTCCATTAACTCCACAATAACATCAGTAAAAGTAATGTTTTTCCGAGCCCATTCTGGATTTAACAACATGAACTCATTGGCTCTATTATGGATGACTGGGATATCTGAAACCCACGGCGAAGCAAGGAACAGCCAGCGGCTCGGTTTAACTAGTTCGGCGACTAGGATACTTTGTAACAAATCCGGAATTTCTCGAGAGGCGGCATTGGTATATATATATCGAGTCATAGAAGTGCCTCCCGAATTTCAAAATGAATAATAAACATCCCATTGTCTCTTGTAATACCTTCTACTCGTGGGTAAGAATGTAAGAAGCCTAAATCAAGCGGTGCTGCAGTAAGACTAAGGATAATATCACTGATTTCTAGTTTGTTATCCTGCGGAACAAGTAACTGAACTGATCCATATGAGATAAGAGATTCTATCATTAGATCTCTCCAACTAGGTGCACTATAATCGACACGTTTATGAAGTTCCACTGTGTTCAGCAATAACTCCCGATCTGTCGGTACTGAAGGCGTAAACGGATTGTATGATTCTAATGCTCGACGACGAATTTGTGATCCTCTTGGCCAAATCATGCCGTAGATCACATTAAATCGCCAATTAACATCATCTGTCGCCCGAGGATCAATATGATCAAGGGCTGCAGCCAGATTTGCTGACTTCCCACTATCCACACTACAGACATAGGCGAAGACACGAGCGTCCATTTCGACACCTAGTCTACTTTCTTCACTCTCCCACAATTGTAATAACTCGAACATGAATTGATCAGTCTGTTGATTGCTGCCAGGTCGTAGCAAACGGTTAAATAGTCCATTCATAACAGGATGTGTCACCAATATTCCAGAACGCTCCATAACTTGCTTAATTCCCTCTAGTGCTTTATTAGTTTCCTTATATCCATTAGCGTTACGAAACTCGTAAAGTTGATTTTGAAGCTCTTCATTAATTTGAGTTTCTTTCAATATACGTGACAACTCACTATGAACAATTTCGGCATCAGACGGTGTAAGAGCACTCTCTATTAATCGGAAAAACCTCCGCGGATCTCTTTGATACTGATTAATAATTTCTTCAATAATCCCGCTTCCACCTTCAATTGTTTCTGTAATCCAAATCTCTTGTTCCTTATTCGACCAACTTCCGTCATCTTGTCTTTGAGGTCCTCCACCAATATCGAGAAGCAACTCACCATTACGATGCGGACCAGAAATTTCTAAACAGGCTGCCAATATTGCTTCACCTAACGTAGAGATCCAACGCTTTTGAGCCCAATTTTGCCAGTCTTGCGTTTCTTTAGACCAGAGTATAACAGCTAATGATTTCAATCTTTCGCCTACTAATGGGATTTCGAATAAAGTTTTTAACTTGAGATGAGTCCGCTGATAATGAGCCTCCTCTTCAATCTCAGAAATCTCTTCCTGTTCCAATACTTGAAAAATAACGTGCATTACATTGTTCATTACCTTTGGAAAATCATTTGAATGAATATAATCACAGGCTACAGTTAAAGACCAATCATTGAAAAGTGCAGTTTGTAACAATGCAGATAAGTAGATTTCTGCCATACGTTCCAGAACAAACATGTTGCCCTTCTCTTTTAACAATGGATCATTCATGACAGAATGCTGGAAATACATTGTCCGGAATGATCGAAGTTTTGCCTTATTTAAATCAACAGATGAGATAATAGTTTCCGGAATATTTTTCAATTCAAAGCGGATGCCATCAACTTGTTGGACAAATCCTAAAGCTGCCGCTTTTCCAGGTTCTAAACCAAATCGAATAGAAAGTTCCAATGGATCCGATTGAGTAACTAGTCTTACAGATGCTTCCGAACCGATGGCAAACCTTCTTACTGTAACAGCGCTAAATGAATCATGTGTAAAAAATCGAATATTCTTCAAAAGAGATGACCAATGAAGTCCTGTAGGAATTTCCACACTTCTACCGTATTCGCCATCATTAAAGGATACTTCTTCTACATTCTCAATAAACGCTTGTACAGACGGAAAAATCTGAGATTTCCAAACCAAGCGGGCATTGGATTTAGTATCAACATTTGAATCAGACTGAGCAGGTTTCAGTTTCCAAGGTCTGATTACTGGTAGTTCAACAACATTATCGTCTATATTAATATAAGGAAATGTCCCAAGATATCGATATTCGTCTTCACTGCAAAATGTTGAGATCATTAACTCTGATGACTCCCCAGTTTCACCCGGTTTTAGCGTAGGTGGGGCAATCCAGTGACTTTCTCCACTATGAGCAATTCCAAATCTTCTAGATACGCGGCCTGGTGCAAAAGTATTCAACGCCTGCATGATATCCATCGATTGGTCTTCCATTTTATCAGATGGCAGTACAATGCTGACCTCTGGCAGGCTAAGTTCACTGAATAACGTTGATGGTACAAACTCTGGTAGTGGATGGTTAGATATATGCGCCTCTTTAGCGCGAAGGTCTCCTACTACCCCCCAGTTCGTTTCTAACCGCCTAAGCAGTGTCGGAAGAACCTCTAACATAAGTGAACGCGGAGGATCCCATAAAATCGCTCGAACATCTTGCTGAGATATACTCAGTGCTTTCCGAATATAAGTTTCCATTCTAGCACGTAATGAGCTATCATCTTTCACTCTCTTGATTAATTTGCGAGTTTCTCCCCGTGGTTTTTGATACTGGTCTTGATATCGTTGATCAAGAGGTTGTGCAAACATTTGCCATAGGCTTCCTACCTTGATTTCTTCCTGGTTTAATTCATAAGCAATCCAATCCATAAAAGCAAAAACGACTTGAATACGCAGCACATAACGATTCATAATTGGCAACTCTTGTCTCTCTAGGACAGGTTGAAACAGCGTTTCGTAACTTTGATACATATACCTATCTCTGCCAAAGTCAGATAACACCGTGACCATCCATGGACGCATATCTGGGTCCCGACCGGCACGTCCTTTTCTCTGTACAAAGGAAGCCAAATCACGTGGAGCTTTGTGCTGAATAACTGCCCCAACTAATTTATCGTTGAAACCTACTTCAAGAGAGGGTGAAGATACAATTACTTCCGCTTTTGAATCCACACCTGTATCTTGTGAACTGGTCCGTCCAATAGTTAACGATTGAGTCAAGTCATGACCAATAGTTTCAGCAAATAACCATGACTGCCCGTTTTGCATTCTCTGTTGTGCCTCGTCATTATAATGGCTCCGCAAGGCAGCTAATGGTTCACGGTCAAGTTTTTTCGGATAATTCTTGTTCTTGGTATCTCTCGCCTCAGCATCGAGAAGTGTGTGAAATAGTCTATTGGTAACATCCAGATCGTCTGTAAATAGAAACAATTTGGAGCCAAATGTAGTAACATTCCCATCTCTTGGTGTTTTATCTAACATACGGCGCAGTAGCATAGCCGTCTGAATCGTTGTTGAGAGCAGCGAGGTACCCGATGCTGGATCTCCACGTAATAACAATTGATATTCCTTTCCCTTTGCTTCAGACTCACCATAAGATGAATCAACCTCTGCAACTTTGGAGCGCGCTAGCCCTGTTAGCTGACTGAAAAAGTCACCTGAATCCCGCAATGTTGCGGATAAGCCGACAAATTGAAGCGGTACTCCACCTAGCACATGCTGCCATCTGCGTAGTAACAGTGCAACTTGTGCACCGTGGGTTCCGGTATAGGTATGAACTTCATCAAGTAACACAATCCGAGGAGGTTGAGACGAACGAATTCCAATAAGCGAACCATAATTATGATCACTCATATAACGATTCATCATTTCCGTTGTTGTAAACAAAATATCTGGCGGATTTCTACGCATTCTACTGCGGGTTAACGGCATGACTTCACCTTCGATAACAGTACTACAGCCCCTCTTAAGGCAGATTAATCGTTCGATATTGCTAGCGTGATCTGGCTTGGTCCATATTAGATCACTCTTGCAATCCGGACATTTCAGGAATGGGCAGACATAGCCTTGTGCTGTCATTTTCCATTTATGAATTACTTGATCCTTATTAGTAGGTGTGTCTCCAAATACTGCACCAATTGAGATAGGACGCTCCAAGGATTTCATCTGGTTCAGTTCGCGAACCTCTTTAAAAGTGTCCATAAACTGATCTTTTAAAAGTTCATTTCTTGGATATAAAGCAACCGCTTTTGTCCAATTTGTGTTATCAATGCGTGCAGCAATCCATGTTAAGGCAGGCAGATAGAACGACAATGTTTTACCAGTTCCGGTACCGGCGGTCACAATAAACCCCCGTGACTGTTCATCTTGGAGATCTTTAAACATTTGAATTGCAGCTTCTTGCTGAAATTCAGACAACTTATAATCAAATCCTTTGTTTTCTAAGAAATTACGGAGCACATCCACTTCTAACGAATTTAACAACCCTTCAGTGGTATCGATTAGTGATTGGGCTTTGATGTGTCTTTTGGGATAAATACGTAACCTCTCCTGAAAACGAAAATCAGCTACCAAAGTCGGAGAGGCTTGCCATGCCTTTGTAGGAAACCATTGCCGCAAACGTGCGATCAAACGAACCGTTTCCGCCATCCGCGTTCGCCACACTTCTCCACCTTTAGAAGGCAACATCGAAATTTTCAAATCTTCGAGTAACGCATTTTTCAATTCTTCTACCGAGAGATCATGAATTTCATACCGTTCGATAAAAGATTCGGCCATACTTGTCAATTCTTCATCAGTGAAAGATCCTTCCACATAACCCCAAGAAAGATACTTAGCCTCTTCTGCTTCTAGCTCATTCAGAAACAATTGCTTCCAGTCCATCAAGGTCCCTCATTTCAATAGATCCTGCTAAATGCTTAGTTGCACTTAAACAATTAACACTTAAATCCGAATAGTGCAATCATTATAAATCCCATGTTCATTAAGCCAGTTCAATATTTCTTCCGTTAAAATTGACAAAGGTGCTCCCGTTGAACTTCCTGCCAATCTGAGAAAGTGTAATATCTCCGGGGGAACATTTCCTTGACCAAACTTATTCCAAAGTTGATGTAGCACTTTACTTATTTCTCTTAATTGTTCAATTTCAGCATTAACATTCGGTAATCTATTCATATGATTTCGTAATGAAGCCATATGTTGTTCTATGAGTTCAGTTTCCCATTTGAAAGCAGGAACTTTCTTCAATATATTTAAAGTGTCTTGCTGTATATAGGGCATTAATCCTTCTACATATAATTTCCATTCTTGCAGTAACCCTTGAGAAACTGCTGTCACAGTAGTTTTAATGGCCTTTATAAATGCCTGAAAAGCAGTCTTCTCCAAGACCGATTGCGGATTTTTAGTAAACAATTGAATTTTATCTTTTGCTATTACTTCGATAGGGCTAAGTATCTCTCCTAATTCTGGACAAGGTATACTAGCATCTCGCATTAACAAGTAATTAGACCGTATCCTTGCTAATTCTATAAGAGCATTACGTAATTCAATTTGACGTGTTTTAAACAATTGAATCTGTTCTTTATTCTCTTCTAATAACTTTTTTTTCTCTACTAACTCAATAAATGTTGCCGCTTTTACAGCAAGCATTATTCCATCCCCTTTAAAAAGATTTTAATGCCAATTCAACTAAAGCCAAATCTTTTTGGATATCAGTTCTAATTGTTTCAAGTTCCTGTATTGCTTCATCACCTTGTAGTTGCATCAGATCATTTTCAACTTTTTTAGTAGAATTTTCTAGAAATTTTTCTATGACTGTTAAGCTATTCGTAACATCTGTTATATGTTTCGTGGGCAATTTGCCTAAAGATACTGCCAGTTCTAAACCTTGTTTTTTTTCATTATCACTAATAACTCGCACCAAGTTACTAATTGATCTAGCTTCTAGAATAGCAGTAGCCGCCTGTATTTCATGTTGATCTCCTCGTAATGTTGCAGATGAAATAGCAGTTTTTATTGCTTGATTCACCTGCAAAGCAGTTACCTTGCCGTCTAATGTGTCCCCAAAGGTTTCCTTCATTCTTTCTGTCCACTTCAATTTATCTAAATGCTCGGCCTCTAGCACTTGGCATACTTGTTTTTGTAACATATCTGAGCATTTTATTAATTTGTCAAATGCACCTATCTTATCATCTGGAGGTAAGGTTAAATTACTCAGATCCAAATTCAGAACATGATTATATACTATTGAAGCATCCACCATTCTCACACGATTTCTGGTTTCACCTTTTATGATAGACAGCCTTGCTAGTGCTATACTTTTTATTTCTTCTCTATGAAGAAGTAATAATTCAAGTAATTTGGTCCACTCTGATGTCCTTACGCCACTTGGTAAAGAGATAGGGTTAAAAAGAACTTCAGTTATGCCTTCAGAAGAATTATTCTTAACTGCTCCCCCTATTGCTGCAGTGATTGCGAGCACATCCAAAGCCAGAGGAAGAGGATCAAATGCTTCATTATTCAAAGGGATTTCACGCATCTGCTTAATCAGCATAGAACACCATTGTTCAAGATAACGGGCAGAATAACGTAAAAAGTCAGATCCTTTATTAAATTCCCAGTGCTTATAATATTGGTAGTAGATCAATCCTTGAAGAGTAAGTGCCGTATCTTTTCGTTCATTTTCCCTAAGCGGTAAATTCAAACGAATTTGACCTAAAGCTTGCTTTTGCTGTGTAGATTGAGATTCAAAATTTATACTTCGTTTTGACCATAGACCATTATCTTGAAACCATTTCTGATTTATTTGCTCAAAATCCCAGTTAATATAATCATTAATTGCCTCGAATAAAATATCACGCATAAATTGTGTATGGTTTTGACTTAAAGATCCTCCATTAGCCCATTGATCGAGGGTCTGTATGCGTTCCATTAAGGATTGTGGTAAGTCGACTTCAAGTAGCCTTGATTTAGACTCAATCGTCTTTTCATAATTTTGCTTATTCTCCAGAGGCTGCTCATTTACTGAAGACTCATCTTTTGTTGTCTGATCAGCACTAAATTCTCCGTTTGCTTGTTGACTTCTTGCCTCCTCTTGTAAGAAAACTTTTCGATTTTGTAGAGTCGGAAGGTTGAATGCTTCATGAATAAAAGGATGGAAATCAACTACTTCGTATTCTTCTGTCCACAATTCAATTAAAGCTAGTCGTCGGTCATAATGAACTGGATCAAGGCGTTCTATTTCATTTTGGACTATTGTGGAGAGTCGATTTATGGACTTGCCACCGAAATGGTCGAACAGCGCCGATGAAGGAAATTGCCCTTCTCGTATTGGTTCTGCGTAATTCTCTACAATATAGCGTAATACTTTTCCTATTAAGAGACGCGGATTGAAGTTCTCCTCTTTGGTTCCTCTCTTGTACATTGTGTAAAGCGCCTTTTTGTTAAAAGGATAAAATCCAATCCCGTCTGTTTGTCCGAATGCTTCATGACATGATTCAACAAAAGTGCAGTCCTCACATGCAGACCTCAACGGTTTAGTGTTCTCTTTTTCTAAAGCCCACTGCCTAATATCTTGCTCAGGAGTACGCAAAGCATTTAGATATTTGGCAGAAAATCTCTCTACCTCTTCCTGTGGCACTAAGTCTTCTCCAACATCAAGCGTTACCCTGAAAGATATTCTTGTTAGGACAGTGTCTTCGAACCTTTGGAAATATCCAGTTGTACAACCAAGAGCAACGCGCATATTACATAGTTTGTCTTCTTCTTCTTCTTCTTCTAATGCTTTGGTATCATTATCTTTAGCAGATGTATAGATAAGCGCATCAAGTAGTTGATAATCAATACCTTGTAACACCGTAAAATCTTCTATGAGTAGAATAAGTTCAATGTTTTTAGCCGCTAATTCAATGCGTACCTGTTTCATGATTTTCACTAAATCGGTGCTAGACAAGCTAAGCATTGTAGAAATCGCTTGATCCAAATTTTGATTGATCCATTCCACTGCCTGCTGCTGTAATGGATAATCTGCTACAAGTTCACTATAAACATCCCGAGCATCTTCACTCGCACGGTTAATATATGCCATATTTATCGGTAAATCCTGAATAGTAAATTCTCGACGTTCATTTAAACGACCTCCGTTACCACCAACAATATGTTCAGCCAACTGATGGATAATACCATCTTCTTTAAACCACTCGGGAATGAATGCCGGATCGCGAAATAAATGAGGGAGATTTTCCATGAGATACAATTCAGCATCAGTTAAGCGTTCAACCGCATGGTTACCGTTCTTACCAATCACAAGAGTAATGTTGTTATGTAATATTTCTTTTGCTTGTTCGGACGTTATATTGCCTACTGAATGTCGCACACGTTGCCGATATTCCTCAAATACTGGGTCTTCAAGATCCTCCAATATCATAAGGATGATTTCTTTAAGGTTTGTTAACCTAGGAATAAGCAGGACCTTACGGCCTTTTTTATCTATCTTTGCATGTAACCAGCGAACAAGATGTGATTTCCCCGTTCCTGATTCTCCAAGAATAGGAACAAACATTTGATCTTTTCCAGATGTAAAGTTATTTAAGAAAGTCGCCTCATCGTAAGGTGCACCTTTGTCGTGAACTTTTGGACTTGCCGTCTGTTTGTACATCTTAATTGGATGGTGGGTAGCGAGAAATAAGTGCTGCTGAACATGTAGCGCATCCTTATCCATGACTTTATATACTTGCTCTGTCTGCCAACATAACAATGGCTTCAAATCTCTTCCACCTTTCCATTCCATGTTATTTCAGAATAACGGTGTTTTTTCTCTTGTGCTGTTAAAACGTAGACGTCTGCATCCGATTTCATCCTCAAATCAACTATGCCTTCGTCTTGCAATCTTAGCCAAGCATAAGAGGTTGTTTGCGATAAGTGACCTTGAAGCAGTGCTTCCGTTCCATAGGTATTCTTCACCTTTTCTCGATAACTACCATGCTCGAATACTGGGCATAACTTTGCCAATCTATGAACAACCGTATCTATAAAATGTGTTCGACTGTCATGAAATAGCTCAGGCAGAAAGTACCGAATTACTTTTGTAGGGTCAGGCATCAGTTGTTTCAATATGCGAGTAGTAAAACCTAAATACAGAGACCAATCCTCAAACTGACCGTAACGAGCATCACTAGAACATTCCATTTTGTCGTTTAATTGCTTTAATAATGCTTCTTCAACTTCTTTCCAATTACCAGGTGCCCGATATGGGTTCTGTGTCAAGTACCATGCAATGATTCTGCCTAAATCTTCATTTTGGTCTTCCTCGGAAAATAAAACTCTTTTTCTAATGACATGTGGCAGAAGAATAGCTACTTGGGAAGATATTGATCCCTTTGGAATTGTTGTATCGGTTATTTGAAGGAAATTATTCTCATGCTTAATAAGTCCAAGTGAAATCATCTCAGGAATTGTTTTTCCAATAAAATCTGTTTCATTACGCTCCAAATTTGGAGAAGCAAAAGCTGACGGCATAATCATCCTCTTTAGTAAATCAATTTCTAATCGTTGTCCATGCATTTGAGCAATCAGTGCATAAATAGCGTATATACGTGCTGGGGATGCCTCAGGCGTTTTAATCAAACTCATATTCCGACCTCCTGTCTAAAAACATCATACTGATAAAATCGTATATTCGAGGTATTCTGCAACATCGTTGCAGGACGCAATGGATTCTCCATTGTATTAGAAACTATAAAAATAACAGGGTGTTCCTTGACGGTTGGCTGCTCCATCCAACGAAAAACATTTACTGAGTCTTCTGGCTGTTCATTAATAACTAGTGTAGGTATCTGCCACTTCATACGTGCAAGACGTGAATGTTCACTTAAAGAAGATGTAAAGAAGATATGCCGTCGTGACAATGCTTCATGTTCCTTTATCCATTGAATCCATTGTGAATCTGCTACGATATGCCTTATGCCTTGATGTAGAAACCATTGAATTGTCCTAAACATGTTTTGTTTTTCTCGCATGCTGTACGCATTTTGCAAACTTCCTTTTTTTTCTTTAAACAATAACAACTGATGTTGGACAGGATCTAAGTATCTTTGAAGTAATTCTGTTGTAGTGTTTTCAGCAGGCCATTGAAGCGGGTACGATGCGCCCGGAACTCCTCTAGGAAGTCTGTTCTCTCTTCGACATGCCGGACATCCTCCGCAAGCCGGTACAGCGATAACAGAATTTTTTGTATATATTCCATCAGTATGATCATTAATAGAATAGAGCTCTTTTAACACATCAGAAACACATTCTTCACCTTTCAATAACCTATTAATAAGATCGAACTCTTCTCTATCATTTCTTCTGCTCGACTTTCTGTAATTTTCCACCTCATCCCAAAAACTCTCTTCTTGATGATGATGTTTTAATATCCGCACAACTCGTAAGATTTTATCATTTGAATCTGAAGACTGCCCTCTTACTCCCCAATCAAATTCAATTATCCCCATACGAGACATCATTGTTAAAATACGAAGGTTCCACTGTTCGTTATAATCATTTCTGCCATTTATTCTTTTGGAAAGCTTACCAATCGGAAATAGAAAAGTATCTATTTCTCCTGAAAGTTGTTGTTTTCGTGCAAACATCCTATCCCAGCGAAGACGGCCTTTTTCTACCCCAATCAACTGAGCGGCACTCATTCTACTACCGCGACTAACATCTTCTTCATCATAAATTAGAAGTGAAAGGCATGCATTCCCATCTCGACCACCACGACCTACTTCTTGATAAAAGCGGTCTATGCTCTCAGGAACACAGGCATGGATAACAGCGCGGACCTCAGCTTGGTCAACGCCAAGTCCAAATGCTGATGTAGCGACAATGATATCCAATTGCCTTTCGCTCCATGCTTGAATAATTGCTTCTCTATCATCTTGTCCTGTATTTCCATGAAAAACGCGAATCCGTTCGTATCCATCTGCCAGAAGTATTGCATATAAATCTTCGGCATCCTTAATTTCAGTGGTATAAACGATAAGAGGACGTGGTAACATTCGGATTGCTTCCAATATCTTATTAATTTTCTCAATTCTACTTGTACACTTTGTCATCCAATAAGCTGGTTCTGGTCGAAGAGTTACCGATGAGAACATCTTAAGTTGTACCGGACTACCAAATAGAATTTGTAGTGTTTCAAAACAATCTTCGGTCACCGTCGCGGAAAGTAGTAACGTACGGAATGGAGTAACTGAATGACGCAACATCATCCTGCGCCATCCTGCAAGTTCTTGAAAAGCAGGGCGAAACCCCTCACCCCAGCCTGTAACAATATGCGCTTCATCAATGACTAACATTTTGAAGTAACCACGTTCAGCAGAAATCTGGAGTGAATAATCTAATGATTCAAGTACACTTTCGGGAGAGGCAAATACGACTCGTTGTGTTCCATCCATTATTGCTTCTTGAATTTCTTTATTTTCTTTTTTTCTTGAACTGCTGGAGAAATATGCAGATGGCCGATTAATCAGTGGCATTAATGCACGTTCCTGATCCAAAGCTAGTGCGACGGTCGGTACAACGACGACCGTAACTCCTTCTTGTCTAGAGAACAGAAGAGCTGGCAATTGACCACACAAGCTTTTTCCAGTTCCAGTAGGAAGGTTTAATAATATTGTTGCATCTTGAGGTGAAGTAAGAATAGTGCGCACCGCAGCACGTTGTGCACTACATCGGTAATTCAGTCTGTTAACTTCCTCTAAAAATGGGTCTCCTTCTACTTCCTTCATCTCATTACGTGGTTTCAAAGCAAACAATGGCCTTTCGGGACCTATTTCTTCGGCTTGTGGGAGCCATTTAGGCAACCAAGTCTCGGCACACACTAAGTACGAATCCTGCTTTTCATCCAATATAACGATTCCAACTAATTCATACATTAATTCATTCGGCCAGTTGGTTGTGCGAGGGACACGCAAGAATATGCGTTGCCCTCCATTTATTTCCGATTCATAACGTAAAACACCTCGAATCAGGACTGCTATATCCATCCCAATGGCACCACTCTTGATTGCCTGAACAAATCTTATGATAAAGGGATTGTTTGGTTCAAAGATGAAGTTTTCATTTAGAATCCATTCCTGCAGTTCATCAAATTCGTTCAAAATGTGCTACCTCCTCTTTTCCCTGACTTTAACAAATCCCTCCCTGATAAAATTATAAATCCTGCAGAATCCAGCTGAACTTTGGGTTGTTTGATACCCTGGATTAAAGCTTCATACTGTTCCTCATCAAATCCGTCATAAGTTATCAAATCACCTTCGTAAAGCTTTCTCATTTCCACTTGAACTTTTAGATAATTGAAATGGGTCATTGCAACTTCTGCTTTTGTTCGACACTTTTCAATAAATTTAGGATCCTCATTTAAATATTGACGCGAATCGGATGAAATCATAGCACATATCTTCTGCCATTGCTTTGTTGAGAATGCATCACGTATTACTTGTAATCTATCTTTTATTATGCTCGTATCGGTTCCACCGTCTTCTACATCACAATAGGGTCTAGCCAGTAAGTGCTCATGTTCCTCATCGACTCTATTGCCTTGATAATCAAGTGTAACTTCGACATAAGTAGGCTCGAAAAACTTATCCAATAGTCGCTGGTACACTTTTGAATCAACTCGAAGACCCTTCGCCTCCAAAAATTTCAATAAGGGTTCAAGGTCCCCCTCTACAATGTAATGGAGACGAAAGCCAAGCCAATCTGTATCTTGTGTCCAAGACTTTACTTTCCTCCAAAATGCATAAGTTTGTCCGCGATCATCCTTACGTAGATATCCGCTTAGAATATCAAAGAATGGATCACCAAGACGAAACAATTTGTAGTTGTTGTTCCTTATCACAATTTCACGGTCAAAACAACCTGGTCTTTCCATTTGGTCATTCAGAGCAACCAAGTGTTGCGTAGGTAAAAGCGTGCCTAAAGCAGCCTTGTAGATAATTCTGCCTCCATTCTCAATTTTTTTAAATCTCATGGCTTCGCATACCCAAGGCTCTATTGATTGCTGTATTCTCTCCGAATTACTTTCGTGAAGAACTAACTGATCAAAGAAATTACTTGCCTGTTGCTCACGAGCATCTATTTCGTCAATAATCTGTTGTTCAGCAATCCGCACTTTCTCATCATGAATACTAGTGCGAATTCCCTCCATGCTCTTTTCCAAACCCGGCAATCCAGTCACATAAAGATTACGTAAAACATCGGGTAGAATAGCATCAATGAAAAATTGCAAAGATGATATTGAATCATTATAAATATCTAAACCTTCTTTCAAAAATCGATGCCAACCCCACTGATAATTCACTTCTGCGTCCGGCCCAGTTAGAACTGAAATTCGAAATGGCTTATTACGCCCAAAACGATCAAGCCGTCCAATGCGCTGTTCCAATTGATTTGGAGCAAATGGCACATCGTAATGAATCATTTCATCAGCGAACTGGAAATTACGACCGATTTCACCGGTTTTATCACACACGAGTATCTGACACTCGCTTTTATCTCGAAAGTTAGTTGTTACTAATTCAATCTGCTCTCTATTCAATCCCATAAAATATCCGCCTACAGCTTCATCACCAAACATTTCTTTTAGGAATTGAGTAACATGCTTGCAGACCCGAGTATGTTGGGTGAACACCACAATTTTACGAGGAGACATTTTTTTTTGTTGTGCCCGTTTTTGAGTATGTTGGATCATTGTTGCTAGTAATTGTTTTTTATCTCCCATTTCACTTGGGTAAGCAAATACTCTCAATAGGCGATCCAACATCTCCGGTTCTCCCTCAAAATGCGGAGTCTCAACAAGATACTGCAAATTAGTTCCATAGAAGATATCAGACATATCTTCTATCAATTTTCGTTCTTTACGAATTATAACTAAATCACGAAGTAAATTTTCATCTGTGCATACCGCTTCAAGAAGAGACATCCAAATATAAAAGCGAGGGGACGTAACTACATGTTCATCGTCCCATATTTCTCTCTCCGCTGCCCACGATTCTATACGGTAGTCATCCAAAATAAGATGAATTTCTTCCGTTCTTTCATCCAAATCCCATTCTTCCATAACAGATAACTCTCCCCTATGATGTTGAAATAAGGATGTTTCGTTATCTCTTCGATTGCGGAGCATCCGACGATGTAAGCGATAGGTTTCTGATATATGTATCCGAATTCGACGTATTAAACCCTTCCGTTTTTCTTCATACTCAGGATCCAAAGACAATTCCAATTCGACTAATAGCGACAGTAACATTTTATCTTCACTAAAGAGCATTCGGAAGTTTTCAATCCGCCGCTTGATTAAGAATGGCTTCGTCTCCTCCCGGAAAGACAAGAGGCTCTTGCCTACCTCTTGTCTTTTATCTATTTTGTACCTAAAGGCATCAATATCCTCCAAGCGGTGTTGATCGGGATCCAGAATATGCAGCATAGATAAAAACTCCCATTCATTGTTTAGCACTGGGGTAGCTGATAACAGAAGCAATGTTTTGGCACGATGACACATCTTTTTTAAAGTATCGTATCGTTTTTGCTTAACAGGGTCCTTAGAGAAGGCCATCCTTGCTAGTTCGTGTGCCTCATCTACAATAATAATGTCTGGTATGGGGTTGTATTTATTATCAATAGATTCTAGCCCAGCAAAGTGAACGCGCCCAGGAAACTGATCAATTAGACAACGCTGTGTTAATTCTTCTTCCCACTGGGTTAACAAAAAAGTAGGAGCCAAAATAAGAGCGCGATGATTGGGATAATCCAAAAGCTTCTGACGAAGAATGACTCCTGCTTCGATGGTCTTGCCCATTCCGACCTCATCTGCAAGCAAGTATCGAGGTACAGGGTCCTCCAAGACGCGGCGAATCACTTCGACTTGATGAGGCAGTATTACAATGCCAGAGGAGATCAATCCTGTCATCCCGCCGGCAGCTGCTCGCTGTTCTATTAACATCTGTAAAAATGAATTGCGTCTCTGATAAAAAAAAGACGTTTCCTGTCCTAGAATCGACAATACTTCCATAGGATTAGTGGTAGAATCAGCGCATCGAACATTCAATTTGTTTTCAGGAATATATGCGGAAAATGTATCTGGAAAATCCACTTCGTATTCATTATCTAAAATACGGAGAACACGGCCCATCTTCCATTCTTCTTTTTCTTCATCATAGTAATAACATCTGGTTTGATGGTCCAAAGTAACTCTTTCAATGTCTGTCAATGGATGAATGAGGACTTCCTGCTTGTTGATAGAGTGAAAATAGGTTACTTCCGCTAACTTATTCTCTTGCGAATAAGAGGTTAGTTTTCCTATGCCCATTTCATTTGAAGCAACTTTTACAAACGAACCGACGTAGATTCTTCTCACTTTCGATGCCCCCAAGTGTGAAACAAGGCCCTACTAATTTATAGTAGGGCCTTGATATTTTTCAACTATTATCACTATTGACAAAAGCCCCCGATGATAATTCAAAAGTACCAAATTCATACTGATTAGTCAATGAGCATTTGCATAGTCTTCCAATTTACCAAACCGTGTCTTCTTACCTAGGCTACAAAAAGCTTTTACATCAGATTTGAGGAAGTCGAACCCTATCTGTACCTAATCTAGAAAGTTCGGAAGAAGCAGATAGGACTTCATCCTTCCAGGACCATTTATCGGAGTCCACGATATTTACCTTTAACTTCTCTCCTCCACTAATTAAACAAACTACTTGCTGTGCACGAGTAACAGCCACATAAAATATTCGTGCTTCCTCCTCTAAATGATTAGCTTTATACTTTTCAATCCACTCCTGATAGCGGTGCGATGCCCCCTTTCGCCCTGGAAGGCATAGATCCAAACCCCAGTTATCTTCTTCTATATCGAAGAATATAGGCTGCTGGTCATCATTCAACAAAGGTCGCTGAATCCCTGGAATAATGACTATTGGAAACTCTAGGCCTTTTGCGGCATGAACTGTCGAGAATCGAACAGCATTCTTTCCTGTAGTATCCTCATCGCCTACATCTGCCTCGTCCATAGTTTGACCTGTAAGAAGCGCATTCTGGAATCGTTCAAAAAATTGCTGCAGCGTTAGTGCTTCGGCATTCATCTGTTCTCTCGACCACATGATAAGTTTTTCTAAGTTTGCAATAGCCTGAGCATTATTCTGTAAAGCATAATACTCCCGTATACGTGTAAATTCATACATCTGTGTAAGCAGGTGCGGAACCAGATCTATTTTTATCCTTCTCCGGAAATCTCGAATTCCCTTAAGCCATTCTGCACACTCCGGAGTATGCTCTAACCAGTCGCATAACGGCGAATCAGAATCGGTCTGACGATAGATATGGACAGGTGCTCGGAAGGGTAAAAAAGGTGTTCCGAGCGCCAAATCCAGTGAGACATCATCCCGGTATTTCACGATTGCTTGTAACATATAATAACAGTTCACAATTTCCCGCTTGCGAAAAAAACCACCACTTATATCTGTTACAAGTGGAATTTCAGGTGCTAATTTTGAAAATTGCTCTTCATATTCAATCAATTGTTGATTTGAACGAAATAGGACACACATGTCTTTATACTGAACTGGGCGTTCCCCCTCTCTAGGGACATCTATGGATTCCTGCAGATACTCCTTAACCTTGTCGACAGATTCTTTAACCCACTCAGTTCTGTCTTTGCTGAAAACGTGATTATATTCAAAAGGAACCAATTTATCGTTAGGTACATGTGCTTCCGCAGGGGTTATTAGAACTTCTTGCATGACACTATAACGAGACCCCATATTTCTAAACAAGGCTGCCTGGGCTTCATTTAAGGGTTTCGTCGGCCGACGAGATGCATTCAAAGATAGCATAGGCACCTTATGTTCATCTGCCATCTGCTTAATAATTGAATCATCTGCTCCACGAAATCCATAAATTGCCTGTTTTCGATCTCCAACGACAAGTACATGCTTAAGATGATTGATTAGTTGATCGACTATTGCTTTCTGTAAGCGGTCTGTATCTTGAAATTCATCCACAAAAAGATATTGAAATCTGCTTCCTAGAAGTGGAGCAATTATATCTCCTTGGCTTTTCATCATTGAAGCGGCTTTATGGAGTAAGTCATTGGAGTCAAGTCCTCCCAAAGAATCTTTAACCTTCCTATAGTTCTGATCCAAATGAAGCAAGATAGTAGCAACAGCCACTCGATAAGGTCGGCCCTCATCGTGAGGTTGATTTAAAGTTTCCTGATAGATCACTTCGATCTGTCTACCGTTGCCACGAATCCGCTCATACCACTCTTCAACCTTCCCACGCATTTCATGTATTGCCCAAGGAATCAGATCGGATCGAAATAAAACTTGCATGACTGGATCCGTTACTGCATAATTCATTGTCTCGTCCAATGCCGCAAGTAGATGTCGTCTGGCAATCAGGATTTCACTTTCATGAGGAACATTTTCCTGATAACCAAAGGTTCTCAGCATCATAGAGCAAAAGCTGTGTATGGTTCCGATGAACGTGGAGGATAAGCGTTCCTTCTGTTTAAGCCAGAAATTACGTTCAGTTTCATTGCCCGTAGATTCAGAGAGCCTTACAAGGTGGTCAACACCTTCTTCCAAACGCATCCGCATTTCATCAGTAGCCTTATTAGTAAAGGTGATTAACGCAAAGTCATCGATGGAAGTAGTCTGTCTGAACGTATCGACCAAATGGAGAACAGTTGCCACCATTACACGCGTTTTTCCAGAGCCCGCTCCCGCGGAAACTACAGTGATATTGTCAGAACCAAGCACATGGTCAACAATACACAACTGCTCTTCAGATAACTCGATTCCTCCACGTTTATTTGTCGCCATTATATTATAAATATTACCAGTCATCTTACTCCTCCTCTCTAATTCCCAAACATTCCATCCTTACCGGGCAGGTTGTACAATGTTCCCCTGCATGCTTCGGGAAATGATTCTGTTCAATCGATGTAATCCACTGTCCCAGTTGTTCTTCCGATGCTTGTTGATGCATCCGTAATCCACGCGTAACATCATTGTTCACAGTATCAAACTGCTCAAAGACATGAGCTTGTATAGTTCTACGCCACCATGAAACGGCATGGTACTGCGTTTCAAATACATTAATCCCACCGACCTCAATAAGTTTGGATTGTCTTCGCTCATTAGGGGTCTGAACTTCTTCTTTCCTCAACTCACCTGGTAGAAGCCATTCATGGCATAAATCATAATCCATCAAAGGAACTGTTATTTTGTAAGCATTTAGGTAGTACGGAACATTAAACGATACTATTACGTTGTCATCGTTCGGAAGTAAAATATCAATTTCTTCCCTGTTACCAGCAAATATACGTGTCGTAAACTTTCCCCGTATTTTTGCATGAAACTTTAATTGGTTCTCAACCTGTCTTTCGATAGCAATCCAAGTCGTTGCCTCAAATGTTGGAAAAGTCTCTTGTACTTGATTCTTTACTCGTTCTTTAGCCTGTATTAAAAATCGATACAATTGTTCAATTTTTTCATCTTCTGAAGACACCCTCAATGGATTCGGCCATACTCCGGAATATTTAACTAATTCATCATATATTTTGTCCAACCAGATTCCTTGAGCAACAATGTTAAGTTGCCATGCGCTTCGGTAAACACGCGCCTCTGGATGAAGCAATTCTAAACGATAACGAAGTGGGCATAAGCCATAATGAGCAAGCTCATTCAATTCGTAGTTTCTTCTCCTGGCAGCAGGAGCAGAAGGAAAGATTGGTGGTACCTTAGCCAGAGTTATGTCTATTTGATCTAAAATGGTCCTAACACTGACCTGTTTATTCATCAAACGTTCAATCTCGCCTAAATATGTGCTTTTCTGGTAAGAGCGTTCCCCGTCCTTTAGAGAATACGATAACCATAATAAGTTTTGCGCAGCACGAACGACTGTTAGAAACATATAGCGTTCCTTCATTACATGCTCTTCACGTTTATCCTCGTAGAATGGCCACGGTTCCGAATACAATGCTGGGGTATGCTGGCTATCAACTGCAACATACATAACTGCCGCTTTATTCAGACCATCCAATGTTTCAGGAGTGACAACTCGCAGGATATGATCTTGATCATAATTATCCTCCTCTTCTTCATCCTTTTCCTCTGTAGTCCCTCGAGTCATGGCATGGAGTGCTTCACCGAACTCATCGGAAGTAATTTCAATGGAATAATACTCACTCAACCCCTTAAATACTTCCTGAATCTGTTCCAGAACCTCTTGCTCAGCACGCCGTAAACGCTTAGGCAATAACTTGATCAACTCCGCTTGTAGTAAACGAATGTGATCTGCTATTCTCTTCTGCCCTGTAACAAACAACCGAGCACATACATTCTCAAGCAAAGCCACGACTTCTTTCCAACGCGTGATAGTACGATGATCTAACAAATGTAAAGGCAAGCGTTCATAATCGGAACCCGAATTCTCGACAAGTCGATCTAGGACCGCTTCCCATTGCTGCCTCGTCTCACATTTACTAAAAAACTGGTGCTTTACGGCTCGGAAAAGCGTGGTGGAATCCTGAAGGCGAGCTCCAAGCCAACCTGACGCGAGTACCGTCTCCATTTCTTCCATTGACAAGCGTAAGTGCCCATCCTCCCAAATTCGGTATAATGTAAGGACGAATCTACCGACAGGTGTCAATAACAGTAAACGTGGTGGAAATAACAATGTCACCTCCACCGGTTTATCGCTACCCTCCGGGTAATATATCAAAGGATTCATCGCCAGATGATCTCGAAATCGATCAAGGAATTCCTTTGATCTTCTCATCACAACAGCAACTTCATTAGGTTTAAATGTGCCAGCCTCAAACCAATTACGCAACTGCTCGATGCAAGCTTGCATCTCTCGATCTCGATTAGGGTACCGCTGCATCGTTATATTCGAAACATTTTCCGTATAAGCAGATGAATTATCAGAGAAAAGATGCTTCTGTAAGTGATGCAAATCTTCTCTCTCACTTATATGCGGTGTGCTTAAGGGCTTCCTCATAAGATCTGGGATTAATTTATAAGTGTTCTGAATGACTTCGAACCCGTTAATCTGCGGATCATGCATTGGCACGATAAAGTACAGGTCGATTTTATTCTTTATACAATTTTGAATAAAGAGATGTTGCATCTCCGTCAAAAATGTAAAACCCTCCATGATGACAACGGGTTTCGGGGTAAATTGACGCAGAAGGAAATCTCGTCCAGATCCATCAAACAAAGAAAGACCTACTCCCTCCAATCCATCGTGAAAAGCTCTATGGATATCGACCAAATAATCTCCAAGTTGTGGGTTAACTAATTGCTCCAATTTCTCTTTTGGGAGATCCATATTACGAAGATCTATACCTTGGACAGATAAATCATATAAAACACGTAAGAATGAAGCGCTATCTTTATGAAATAAGTCGAGTAGCAAGGGGGAGCCACTTGCTACTGTTTTAAATGCACGCTTCAAAAATGTTTTTTCTTCTCCGCGTGTAGCAAACCTCCAGTTTGCTTGTCGTAATTCATTCCGGATGAAATCCCCGAATAAAGCACTAGGTTTCCGTTCCAATTCACTTTTCTGATGTTCTGGTATAAGAGCTCGCCGTTCATTGGCCATTGCTTTAGTCGCAGTAACATAAATATATGGTCTTCCTGCAATCAGTTCTCTCTGTATAATCTCATCTGCAGGACGTGAATTATCGTAAGTACACAAGTAATGCATTAGGGACCCTCCTTTTTTTTCACGACCGCGCCGGTAACTTTTATGTTACCACCTGAGAGATATTTTAATTCCATAGTTCAATTTCGTCAATGAGGAACGTACATTCGTATACATTACAAAAAGAAGACCACCCTTAAATTAGGGTGGTCTTCTCCATATAGATGGCAGCATCAGTTAGAAATTGAGTTATCATTTTTCGCATACAACTAATTTCAAATCTAAAACATCCAATATTTTAATGAGCGTATCAATATTATAATTTGTGTCACCGCTCGTTATCCGTACAATTTGTGGATGTTTCATCCCTGTCATTTCAGCTAATTTGCGAATTGAGATCTCATTAAATTCCAAACTTTTTTTTATTGATTTTGATATTTCTACTTTTGGAAAGGTCTTTGGTAAATTCAACTCTTCTCCACTGTGAACAACATAATCATTCTCCTGATGTTCAGTTGTCATGATGTTGTTCTCCTTTCAAGCAACTACAAATATCGTTAGTAAACATCGTACATATACTTCATTCTTTATTCATCATCTCCCTTTCCTTTAGATTTAATCCGTCTCACATCACTTACTTCTACTCATCTCATCATCAATATGTCGTATGGTGGTTTAGCTGATCGAGGAGGTTGCTGCCTAACCCCCTCGAGAGCGTAACCTCCTATTCTTATCTCCAGACCGGTGTGGTTATTTCGAACTTATAAGGTCCTTCTTCCACTCGCTTTAAGGTGAATTCTACTGCGGTCTCTGCATTGAAACGAACGAATAATTCCCAATTGCCTCCGTTACGCTTGCATCTTCTGCCCATAAACGATTTGTTTAAGCCAAAAGCATCAAGGTAAGCAAAAGCTTCAGATATTTCTCGTTTTTCAACTGCAGTAGCAGACACCAGAACGGAAAACACTTCCTGTGAGAGGATAAGAGTAGGAAACAGTTGGATAATGTGTTTCATATCCGCCAGTCCCTTCATACATATTGAGATGTCAAAGCGCGATAACAAAATATGCTCCTATGGTATCATAACCGTTACCAATCGTCAACATAACTCAAAATAACAGATGTATCAAATTTCTTTTAAGTTTCAACTTATGCGATTCATTTTTTTAAAATCTGCCCTCTAAAAACTCTTCCAGTCCCCGTTTCCTCAGGATGCATGCAGGACATTCACCACAACCATCTGCAATAATTCCGTTATAGCAAGTCAACGTATTCTTGCGTATATAATCGAAAGCTCCCAACTCATCAGCCAGCTGCCATGTCTGTGCCTTGTTTAACCACATTAATGGCGTATCTATAACAAATTGATAATCCATAGATAAATTTAGTGTTACATTCAGAGATTTTATAAACACATCACGGCAGTCTGGATAGCCACTAAAATCCGTTTCACAAACTCCTGTTATAATATGCTTCGCACCGATCTGTTTAGCAAGAATGGCTGCAAAAGAAAGAAAAAGTAGATTCCGACCATCTACAAATGTCGTTGGTAGTTTACCTTCTTCACTTTTTATTTCAATATCCGATCTTGTTAAAGCATTTGGAGCCAATTGATTCAGCAAAGACATATCCAGTATATGCTGCTTAACGGAAAGATCATTCGCAATTCTCGTCGAGCATTCGAGCTCCGTAGAATGCCGCTGACCGTAGTTAAATGTTACAACTTCGATTTCACTGAAACGTTGTTTTGCCCAAAACAAACAAGTTGTGCTATCTTGTCCACCACTGAATACAACAATGGCTTTTTTATTTTCTCTATTAATTTCTCTTTCCATACACATTACCCACTCTCTTTACAGTATCTTCTTCCTAATGATAACAGAAGGTCTGTCCTATCGGAAACAAACTATGTTTCGTTACCTACAACTAATTTGATCTCTATGGCTCCAAACAAATGTGGGAAGTTCGCTTTAATCTCATCTAACAATCTTCTCCACTGTACTGGAGGTAACGTGCTATGTCCGTTTTCCACCAATAATTTGATATGCCGTTTTAATGCCGGCCTGATTTGGGGGCTTTCATCAATTAGTTCTAACAATTGATAGACATTACTAATCTCGTTACAATCAAGATCGTTTCTCAATACCTGAATGATACGAGATTTAGTTTGTTCTCTATGAACTTCATTAGTTATGTGAATCTTTAGTTGTTGAAAATCAATTGATTGCCATTCGTCAATCAATTGCAACAGCTCAAATCCAACAAATTGTTTTTGAAACAATTGATTGATGTTTTCTGACATACTTAACATTAAATTTTGAACATGAACAAGCTCTTGAATCTTTATATTTTCTTTGGTAATCTGTCTCACCAACGTTCTTGGCGATAATGAAAGACAACTCTTTAATCTTGTTAGTTCGTCCACTAGGGATATTAATTCCTCTTTGTCCCGTTCTAAGTTTGACCATTTTGTGCTTCCATCCACAGTATTAATGCCTTCATTTAAATCCAAATCCATATCTATGCCACATTCAGAACTGAGAATTTTAACGTCTCTTTTTAATGCATAGAAGTTTTTTTCTAGTTGTTTTACTTCCTTGTGCAAGGACTCACTTTTAGCATATTGCTCAATCAGTCTATGAGATTTCAACTCTTTTTCTAATAAGGTGTATGAAACAAAATCGCCTTGTGTAAATTTCGTCTTTTGGTTAAAATTCTGAATTTGCATTCCTAGTTGAACAGATATGTCGATTCTAGAGTCTGATAAAAAGGAAATCATACTCATTCGATTTTGAATAGATTGTTTTATACTCCCATTTAGCAAATCATAATAGTTTTGTGATCTTTCTTTTAATTGGAGTAAAAATACATACAAAGAAACATTGCCGATCTGATAATGCTCAAGTTCTTTGACAGGGTTGAAATTCAAGATCCATTCTTTAAAATCTTCATCCGTCATTAAATCATTCGCTTCTGTTGGTTGGTATAAGTTATCCCTTAACATATACCAATCCTGAAAACACTGTTCAGCCAAATTCGATAATTCCTGATTTAATGGAGAATACTTAATGACATCTGAAGCCCAAAGAGATTCGCTGTAAATTTGCAATGCCTTAACCCAACATTTTAATCCAAAAGCAAACGTAGAGACCTTCATATCTAATATTTGTTCAAGCGTAATAAGCCATTTCAAATGGAGGTCTTCAGCTTGATAAACCCACATCGCAGTCTCATATTCATTTGATATTTTTTGGAAATCAGCCATTTTTTCTGGATATTTTAGTGATTGAAAATTTGCGATTTGAAGAGCAGCAAATCCTTTCTCAACAAAAATCCCCTCTTCTTTTTCATTCCCATTTAGCGTAATTGGGTATCTTGTTCTCCGATTAATATCGTTTCTCTGAATAGTTGATGTCGTGCGCGGCGTAAATGGACGAGACATATTCACGCTTTTAACCGAATCATGTATTAAAGAAGATACTCCTAATCTAATCGGTAGAAGAAGTTCCTCATTGACAGGACTGCCTTCAATCCAATCTCTTATCACCGCTCTATCAAATTGTTCACTTGTTTCGTTACTTTCAGTTTTTATTGTGGAATGTTCTTTAATCGAACTATGATCAATGCAATTCAAATAGACAACTGCCTCGTCCGTCCGTAAACCAAAATTCTTTAATAATTGCTTAGAAATAGTTACTTCATTAGCTTTTTCCGAAACATACCATTCTGCCAATGTTTTTATCAGTAAGTCACTTTGATCTGCAAACATTTCTCTTTTAATAAGGGGAACTATTCTCGATACATAATCTTTGTTACCCTTGAGAAAAAAGCGAATAATCTCTTTGCTATTTAAAATCATATAACGAAGCTTTCCTTTCCCTTGAGGTATAGCATCAAACGTTCTTTGTATCATGTGCTCGTTAAACGGAAGCAATTTTGTATTCCTATCTGGTGTTGCAGATTCTTGTTCAGATGTTGGTTGAAGTATTATTGAACAATTCTGATAATGTTGGCATTCGCTTGAACATGTATATCCTCGAACATTCTTCAACTGTTCGAGATAGTTAGTCATATATGGAATCACTTGTTTTCGATCTAAATTATAATACTCTCTACCCGATTCATCAGATAACCACAGCTTTTTTACTCGGTCATCAATAGTATCAAGGTTTTGGATTCTTTTTGTAAGATCAAAACCCTTGTCTGAATCCCGAATAGCACCAGGAGTGAGTCCGATGACAACATCCCAATTACCCTCTTCTAATGTAATAAGTTGGTCCAATAAATCAGAGGCATATATATTAACAGACTGAACAAGATCATCAATCAACAACAATGGACGCAAATCATTATTTTTCATCTGATTTGTTATTATCCGGAATAAAGATCCAATATCCCAATCTTCAAACAAGAATTGATCAAGTTTACGTGAAAGAATTTGCCTAAATGATAGATATTCTAAGGATATCTTGAGAGTTGTACTTGCTATCAATTCATCGAACTGCTCTCGATATAGAATTTCAAGTGGTTTTCTTATACGCCCTCGCTTGACTTGCTTTGTAAACTCAATGATATTCCGTTCAATGATAGGTCTTAATAATAACGCCGCCGGCACAATTTCCTCGTCTGATTCCATCGATTCTGCTAATGCTGCCCATACCATCTGATTGATTAATGTAATTGGCTTTTTTAATAAGATGTCCCACCGATTTTCATCAAGATCAACAGCTAGAGGTATGTTTAATACATCCAAACACTTTTTGATTAACACTTGAGGATTGAGTTCGCTTCGAGAAATACGAATAACTGGACGATCTGGGACTTCAAGAGCCCATCTATCTTTTAACCAACAGAGGAGTTCAGACTTACCTGAGCCAGTGGATCCAAATATCAAATATACTCGATTTCCATCAGAATCAACTTCCTTCAGTTCTCCAAACAGTTCTGATTCCGTAACTTCAGCAATTAGCTGGCTACCATGGTATCTGTGCATTACTTGAGGAAAATGCGTTTTCCGAAAATACTCTACTGAATAGTTATAACGTTCATCAGCAGTACCAACCAATAGCTTTAACGAGTCTTTATTGAGACATGGCATCATCGTAAACAGTCCTCCTTTCGATTGTTATCCAATTCAATTCATTTTGTGGCCCATAAGACTTGTAAGGCAAATCCTGCTTATAGCTCAACTGAATACGATTTTCATGGTGTAAAGCCATCAAACAAAATATTACTCCTCTGAATATCCTTCCTTCTGAAGTTACACATGGCAAAATCGGATGGATTATATTTTCGCAGAACGGGTGTAGTGCCCCCTCCCATTTCTCAATTCCAGAAACAATATCTTGCATCAATGTCTGTTGAGGGAGAGCGTAAAATCCCGAATACAGCCGTCTGCCCAAACCCCAACACTCCATCATTCGTTTCCATGCATTAATTTTTTCATGACCTACCAATGTCTTATTAAATTTACTATTTACTTGGTAGTGTATATTGGTAACAAACATTCTGTCCGGTTTAACAAATAGCTGCTCGAAAAGTGAAGCAAAAATATAATTCAGTGATTCATCTGATACAGGATCTTGTTTGAAAATTTTACTCAACCTAGAGAAAACTTCTTTATTTCTCCAAGCTTGATCATTTAGAACAAAATAATGTGCTTTATCTTTAAATATAAACTGTAAATCCTGCAGAACTGATAATGCACATTCAATTAGAGATGTAATATCTCCAGTTTCAAAGTACTGAAATTTTTGTTTTATTGAAACTAAATCTTGACCAGGATTTCTCCGTATCTCCTCATACACAGATTCTATTTCAGGCCCGTAACTCATTTGGAATAACACTTATATCTCTCCTTTTCTTGTCTTCATAAATAACTTTAAAAGTTTCTAACAAATGATAGTAATTGTGTATCGACCTTAACTTCATGAATTCGCGTGGATGAGAAATCAAGATATTATTAGGATTCTCTTTGCAAACTGGACACTCACAAGGAAGCGGACTACTTATTCTTGGACTCGTAGGTTTTGCTCGAGACTCTGAGAGAAAATACGTTCGAAATGGCTTACTGTAAAACACCTGAAAAAAAGCTGCTGCCATCGTTGGTCGCGTGGAATCGAAGGAACTCACCCCGATATCAGCCATTGCATGCATTTGCGTAATTCCTGTAACACCGAAAACATGCAAATTCGATGATCCCACTATATCCGCTGCATGCTTAATCATCTCAATTTGTTTTAAATGATGCTTAAACAATAATGAACCAATTCCAAATTTTTCATATCCCATTTTAGCTAGCTCATAAGCTGAATATTCAATACTTGCCTGATCAAAGCCTTGAATTACTCCCATTGGAAGTACAGAAGTGGAGAGACGATTCGTGTGAAATACATTCAAATATTCATATGCATTAAATAATGTTCTCTCCATTGCCATGTAGCGATCAGATAACGTCGACTTATTTAACATTGGCTCATCAAAATGAACCATTTGTACTGAAGTTTCCGGAGCGCAATCTTCTATAAATGCCATTTGATTATTGAAGATTTCTTTCAATGGTGGCCGACTTTTTTGTTTAACATAAAAGACTGATCCACAATCTAGTATTAGCTTTTGCGGCTTAGTTTTAAACCTTCTAATACCACCTTTATTATCTGGTAATGCGCTTATTAAAATAGGACAATCTGCAAAATAATCACAGAAAAAAGCGTCGCTATGAGACCAACCCATATAAAATTCCAAATGGTATCCCCTCCTTCTGATTGATGAAACTAATGATATCGATAAAGACTTCGCCAGCTTATCTTACGTGATCTTACGTGATAAACTGAGTTTAGCACATTTTTTTATTCCCAGCTACCTATTTTCTCAAAAAAAAAGAAGCCCTTAGGCTTCTCTTATCCATTCTCTCCAAATTGCATATATTAAATCACGATGAGAATTATTAAACTTAAATTTCCCATTATTAATACTTAGGACCGGATTATTACGGTCAAAAAATTTGCCTGACCAATCTTTGTTTAAATAGATTTTTAAAAGATCCGGGATTTCAATAACAGAATGTATCACGTTCCATTCCTCAATAAAATATCTTAAATAACAACTCCAAGCTATTGTTGAATCTGCAATTGATACTTTTCTAAATTTCTTTCGCTCAGCAACAGGAAGATATCCAAGTTCAGGAAAACATTTTATTAAAGAATGGACATATACTATTAGGTTTTCGGACAATTCAGGCCACATTTCTTGATCTATTTGATAATCTCCAAATTCTTCAATCATATCTCTGAGAGATTTTATTGTCATTAATTTCGTCGAGTTGCTACTAATCCTTTCGCCTTTTTCTATTAAACGGCCGAAAGGTTCAAAATTGATTAGCTGATTGAGAGTATAGTTTGGAAAGTATTCGTTCTTTTCATAAAACAATACAGGATATTCATCATTATTTCCACCAATAGGCACCTTATAGATTAATACCGGCTCTGAGACTTTAATTTCATTTTTTGAAGAGCCTATATATTTTTCGTAATTCACAATAATAATATCATCATTTACTCTATCAGCATGAACTATAGGCAAATTCCAAGACTTAACAACACCTAAAGAGAATACACCTAAATATGTATTGCTATCTTTTCTACTCAATTTATTTACTAATTCGAAAGTGAATAACACTATATAGCCTCCAACATAAATATGCCTTAGTGTACCACACTAAGGCATATCAGAGCACTATCTATTCCATTGTTTTTTATATTCCTGAATCTGGCTAAAATAGACATGAGTATTATGAAACCCTCTTCGTCTATTTCGATTATTCCCTCTAAATACAACAACATCAATACCAATTTCTCTACAGATATTACACTGACATTGTTCCCACGGACGTTCGGATAAGAGTTCCATATAGAGGTCTTCATGCATTTCGCGATTCTCGCCTAATATCTTATCATACTCAAGAATAGCATCAAGAGTCGAAGATAACTCACGTTTACCAGCGCCGAATTCTCTTAGTGCCGATAAAGCCTCTTGTTCAAGTCGTTTATATTCAGAGAATTCAATTTCATTATTAAGAGCCAGCATCTTTTTAACTCTTCCCGATGTTTCCTTGGCTTCAGGAATTCGAATTGCAGTATAGTGTTTACCACTTAAAGTATGATAGTTATGTCCTGTACCGAGCCACGCTCTTCTTAATGGTGAGGACGAATCAAACGAAGTTACGCCAAGTTTGTGAAAGGATTCCATTGTCTTAATATCCCGGGCTACACCAAATAAGTGCATTCGAAAAGTTGGTGATGGAATAATTGGCGCAATTTCTTTAAGAATTTCATAGATTTTTTCAGATTGTTCTCTGGCTAAACCACCAAGAGCGACATAGTCATAACCCAGTTCAATCAAATGCTCTACCGCTCTGCGGAATGAAGGTGGATCCCATCCTTGTACAATACCTATTGGATGAAACCGGTAGCCCATGGCATCCTTATTTTCTCTATACAGACGAATGAATTCCTCTGCCATCGTCAGAGTAAGATCGTATCTCTGATTGCGAATTGCTTCGTCTCTCTGGAAAGCCCCAATAACCAAATGGTCAATAGAAACACCATAATCAAAACCTAAGTTATGGTAATAATCAATTATCTCCTGAGTTGTGTATGGAGGTACTTCCTTATCAATGTAACTAAAGGCTCCACAATCGCCTAAAATAGGATACTCTCTTGGGAGTTTATAAAAATCATGCATTCCCATTTCTTTCATCAATGCGCTTTTTTGTTTTGTTGCATTATCTATATTCACTTTTGAAACAAGCAATCCATCGAATTGAGGTTGGTTAAAAATCTGATGAGCATAAACATCATTCTCTAATGGATTTCTATCTTTCTCAGAGAAATCCTTAAAAAAATCGTAGTTTGGATCGACTCGGTCATCGTTCTCTGGAAGAAAGAATTTCGGCTCTTCAATGCAATTAATAGCCACTAACTTATCCGGCACAGGGAACATTTCATTATAAAATCGCAACAAGCCACTTTTATTCGATGTCTCACTAAAAAGTTCAGGTTGTTTCGTAGATGAAAGCGACTCTAAAATAAGCTCTCTACTCTGCTCTGGATTATTTTTTATTATGTTCCAAGTAGAATCTATGTTACCTTCACTAATACGTTTCAATAAATGGGAGAAAAGGTATCCCTTAATTCCTATTAATCCAAACTTAAATTCTTTAGCTTCTCTTTCACCAATCGTTAATACATGATAGTTATTCCAATTCAATATTCTGGATCGACTGGATCCTCCAGCAAAAAATATCGCTCGTTGATCATTATTCACTAAATTTAATGGCCATTCTACTGCCTGTAAGTATTTATCACCTAGCAAGAAGAAAATGAGATCGTAATCTGCTACTTTTTCCTGAAGTTTCTGTGTAATTTCCAATTGGCGAGACCATTTTTTTATAGATTGTCCATCCATTGTATTGAATGTAACTTCATAAGGAACAATTCTTGCATCTTCATTCAAAAGGCCATATCCTGCAGAAATGATGCATAAATCAATTTCCCCACCATGCTGTCGATATTCAGTTATACCCTTCATCAGTGCAAGATGTTGACTTCCTGTATACATTTTATCTGCTCGTTCCTGATATGCAGCTAATTCACGTTCTCTCTTAACAAGCTTTTCAATATATTTAAAATCGTCTAATACAAGTTGGTTATCTGGTTTATGCAACTTCTCACCCGTACAAGAAGTGACTACAAGAATACGATTACTCAAAATATCCCCATCCTTCAATTGACATCAAAAAAGGACGTAAACGTCCTTTTTTAAAAAAATTAAATTACTTTAGGTACAAACTTCTTCACAATGATTGCTGCGATAAGTTGTATTACTACTTTGACAATAATTTGACCCACTACCGCAAGGAACACAGCATTCCAAGGAAGAATATTGGCCCCTAAAGGAGACAAGCCAACAATAACAAAAATTATACTATCTAGTATGCCCCCAACAATACCACTATATGCTACCCTTAAATGTAAAGGCAAGTTGAGTCTACTATAAATCTCCGTATCAGTAGTTTCTGAAACAGCGAACGTTATAATTGATGCAAAAACAATCCAAAGGGTATCTCCAAGTAAATACGAAGTCAGAGCAGATAGGAACATTGCAAGCAAAATAATCAAGTATGTGTTCCGTCTTCCTACATAATTCTGTACTAAATCCCTAAATATAAATGTCGCACCAATGATAAAAGTTCCGGCCGGAATAATAAAAGGACCAATAAAAAAGGGCGATAAGCCCGCCGTGACGACATTTGATGAAGTTATCGCCAACAAATAGATTAGAATCGTAAAGTATTTAATATTTATCACCTCTATATTTTCTTACCACCAAGTATACCATCAATGTTTCTTCCGAGCTACCCTCCACCGATTAATATTACTACAATTTTCGACATAATGCTCTTCCAATTTATCTCTAGAAGAGAGGAAAGTTTTGTAATTAAGTCGAATAATAAACAAGAGCATGTTATTTAGCCCTAAATTACTTTAAGGTGGTAGATCAATGAATAAATATGGGAAATCAGCAATTTATGCGACACAACTCATTCTTTCTGGCGAAGTTTTATTTGCAGATGAAGCATGGAATATTGCGACTACAGAGTTCTTCACAACCGACCCTAAAGCATGCCCTCGCAGTGCCTTTTTAGGATTGTGCGAGGCTGATTTAATAAAAGGCGTAAAGCAAAATCACATTAATAAACCCCTTAGAGACGATACCAATAAGAATCATGCAATTGAAGCAGTTGCTTTATTATCAGAAGATGAAACTTTTTCTTCATAATAAGTCTCTTAAATTGTGGCGAGAAATTACGAAGGGAAACCCTAAGTCTCACAATTATCAAATGGATGTTGTCTTGGCTTTATGGAATAACGACATGGTTAATACATTTGTTACTTCAAAATAATTATTCAGCATTAGAAAACATCTGAACTGTTCCAAAACGAGATAAAATACCTTCGAGTGAAGAGATGATTATTAATCATAACCAACATCTAACCTGGAGATATTCTATTTTTCTAGAGTATAAGTTATCAATTGATTAACCGGTGCTGGAAATTAGCTTTTTATTTAACCAAATAAAAAAAGAACATTTGTTTGCATTATATAATTCTAAACATTTTTTAGCAATAATAATTTCAACTTCATTAAGTCATAGCATACCGTTGACCCAATTTTATGTAAACGTCTATACTTGATACTGCAACTCCATATATTTGAATAATTCAAGTGCGTGATGTGACGGGAATATTAGTCTTATTAGTGGTACTTTGTTTCATCTTCTTATTATAGGGCTAGTAAATCCGCGACTTGTAGATTTTTTAGCCCCATAGGAAAAAGGATACGTTTCAGAGTTTTATTTTTATATGGGGTCAGCATTGTTATTTTATTGTATATCATTGGTGTAACTGCAGATCTTGTAACAAGAGAAATAGCTACTGAAACCAAATCAAACGTTAGTGAAGTAAAAGAAAACAGCGCAACGAGTAATTTAGATAAACAAGAGGAAATAGCAATAACTAACAAAAAAGAAAACAATGATAACGCTGCTGTCAAAACTAAAAATGAAAGTAATTTAGAGAAAAAAGATGTGACAACGGTAAATCGAAAAAAGATACCGAAGAAAAAGTAAATGCTAAAGCTAGCAGTACAAAATCAAACCCTACTCTGAAGCAAAGTATCAATGGGAATTGGAATAATATTCCTGATCCAGGATATCCAATTGAGGCATACACATCAACTGATTTCTATTTTAGCGATAAACAATTAATCATGACCGAAGACACTGGAGTATATCGTGTAATGCAATTAGATGTATTAAAGCAAGATAAGCAAAGTAACACACTTGTGATTAAACTAACCTCAGATGAAAACAGGCACGTAAAGTTAATTAATTTTAAAGATGCCACTCGTAAATTCTTCACTGAGATTATTGACTTCTCCAAGTTTGAATTTTTGACTGATGACGATTGGAGCAAGGAAACGATTGAGGAATTAGTTGATTTATTAGGAGATGAAGGATCAACTTTTGAACAGAATTGGATTTGGGTTGATGATCTTACAGCACCAAAAGAGTAAGGGCGATTTTATTCGTTGCTATCTTAGCAAAGCATCGCTAAATAAGTATATATTATATTCCTGATACCTATGCTTGATAGGTAGTCCTCGCGAGAGGCTAAACCAATGAAAGAGCCAGACACATTTAATCGTGTCCGGCTCTTTGTTTTCTACAAAATATTACTAGGAGGATATTTTATAAATCACCACTACAATGAGGAATTAAAGAAACTGATATCTGAATCCTTAAGAGAGCGGCCTGACAGATGACAGCTATCCTCTACAACATCTCAATACTAAAAACCATGTGTTTTCATAGAAGAATATATCAATAGGTCCTTTAAATACCGCCATTGTTGTACATCCTAGAGAATATTCAGGACTAAAATCAAACGCTGTAGTGCCTCTCTCATTTGCTCTCATAACCATTCGTGTGGAGACTCGACTCCATCTTTCGAAGACGTTGAATTAACAAAAAGACTAGTGAGAGTTGGCGAAATTATTGGTATAGAAGTGCTTGATCATATCATTATTTCCGGTAATAGTTTTGTGAGTCTCAAAGAACAGGGATTAATTTAAACAGTTTTGCCCGAGCAAATATCTTCAAGATGTAAAAACATTAACTCTAACATCTCTAACGCCATTTTCTGTTCTTGAATCGAGCGATTATTTAAGAGCTTATTTATCTTGTTCGCATAAAACTCATCACTCATTTCAATTGATTCATGAAGAAGATCGTCAATTGTAACCCCTAGTTGATTAGCAAGTCTAACAAGGGTATCAAGAGTTACAGATCGTTCAGCACGTTCTATCTGCCCTAAGTAAGCATGAGAAATATCTACCATTTCCGCAAGTTTCTCTTGAGTCATATTTAATCGTTGTCGCTCTTGGCGCAAACGAGCACCTAATAAAGTATTGTCCATTATTAACGCCTCCTTCTTAAGACTAGATAAAAAGGAAAAGTTAATTAATACACTGGTAGTTTCAAAAAATATGCTGTAAGCTTTATTTGAGGCTCGAATATGGAATTTGACTCTAAATACACCGATGTTTAGGAAGGAGGCTTACCATCAGACTTATTTATAAAGACAGAGGATCTTTAATGAGAAATGAATTCTAAAGAAAGAGGGTTTCAGTAATGAACAAATCAATTAAATATTGTATGACATTCGTTTCTTTAATTTTGATTATTGTCTTAATTGCTCCTAGTGTGAGCGCTCAAAGAAATTCAGAATTCATTTATGAGTACAACGGAAAAACTATAGGTAAAATAGCTAACCCAGAAAACGATTACGGAATCTATTATTTTCCGGTTGCTGAGATACTTAGTGCGATGGATTCAAACACTAAAGAAACTTATCTAGGCCGTATTGGAGCGTACGAGACATCCCAAATAACCTTTAGAGAATCATGCTATGAGTTTAAACTATCAAGCAAAGTTACTATATATGATAAGGAATGCAAAACTGTTAAGGGTAGTATTGATATTAGTCGGAAACAGCTTTTTCTAGATGACAACAAAGTATTTATGCCAGCATTTATTTTTGAAGATATTCTCGGCGAAGGTACAACAGTTAGCCTTTATACGGACCGAATTATCATTCGTACGAAAGAATATGCGGAGGATATTAAAAAGAACAATAAAGTTATCCTAATAAAAGTGAACGACCCCTGGATGTATGTTAATGAAGAAATTAAAAAGCTTGATCCCCAAGGAGGTAGTCTTCCTGTGATGCAGGATGGAAGGACTTTGCTGCCTATCGCCGCAATAATATCTGAATTTGGAGGGTCTACTGTATGGAATGCAAAAGAACAAAAAGCCTCTATTACACTTTTCAATAAGAAGGTTGACATATGGATTGGTAAAACAAAGGCGCTTGTAAACGGTGTAGAAAAAGCTCTTGATGTTGGTCCAAAAATCGTTGATTCAAGAGTAATGGTTCCTTTACGTTTTGTAAGTGAAAATTTAGGACTCCAAATAGGATGGGACAAAGCAAATCTAACAGCTGGAATTTATTATGGTGACTTCGACACTATTCCTAATTCATATACTAGTTACTTTAAATACAAAGAGCAGCAGAATACTACTGGAAAGACTGATCAAGCAGAGGTTACATACAATACTACTGACCCATTAGATAAGAAAGGGATTAGGATTAATATAGGAGATATAGTTTCTGCAGAGGGCATTTTTAGTGGATCTGTAAAAGATATTAACGGCACTAAAATTTTAGTATATTGGGACTCTAAAAGTATACTGGTTCCAAACGGGGATGAAGCGTTTTGGGGCTTAGTTACCGGAATTAAGTACAAAACAAATCAATGGTTAGAGGCTCGAACGGTCACTATTGAAAGCTCCGGCCACTAAATTTTATAACTAAGATGATGGCTAGATGTTTTCATTAGTTTATAAGACAATTATTATCAAATGCCAGCACTATAAAATTATGTGCTGGCATTATATTTATTTTAAATTTTAAATAAGCAGGGCAAAAAGTCAAGCCGTTCTGTTACAGGGATAGTTACAGGGTTGATTCCAAGATCATGTAACTTTTTTATATTTTTATCGAATTCTTTTCTGTCTTCGACAGATTCCTTCGCCTTCCAAATCCCTCTTTTATTACTAACTAATTCAAGTGTTTCTATCAAAGATTCTTTCAATCTTATTTGCATTTTTTTATTCTCGATGATCCCTTTAGCTTTTGATAAAGTGTAGTAATCCCCAAATCCAATGGTTTTTTTAAAGTATTTTATAAGTTCATTATCTGAAAGATCATCCTGTAGAAACTGAGAAAATCCTTGTTTGCTCAATTGATTTTTCTTCATAATTCTATACACTTTATTATAATAACACTGAACCTCAAAGCGAATTGTATAATTGGCCCTTTCATCTTCACAAGGCAAATTATTTTCTTTTAGTTGCTCACCTTTATCATAACATTGAATATTCAAAGTTATATGCGCCCTTGACTTGGTATTTGACTTGCTAGTTCTAAAAATATAAAAACTGTGTTCAGCCGGTTCATAACGCTTGCTTGATGGTCTATATTTTAAAAACAGTTGAAAACCATTAGGAATGTTGGCACGTTTAATCAATTTCATATACAGTTTGATATGTTCAGTATAAAAATTGATTGCAAAATCCACTCTCTTAAAACTATAGGTATCTAACTGATGTAATTTAAATTTGAATTGTCGATTACGCTTTTTACTTTCAAATTTCTCTTTTATCGGGACAAAAGCTATTTTAAAGGCATCATAAATGGATTTTGCCTGTTCCATATTAGCCAATTGAAGGTAGTCATTTACATCCAATAGCCTCATGGGATTCATTATAATCTCCAGTGCCTTATAACTAAAACCTTCCTCATATTCTAAGCTTCTTAGAATTAATTTAATTCCTGTCTCCTCCAGAAGCAAGTGACAATGATAAGTACCGTCCTTCTCACGGTAAAACTTTTTGTGCTTGATATTCGATAATTCTTGCAAGACTTTAAATAACGATGAGTAAAAATGATAATCTAGTTTACAAAACATATGAACTGTATGCTGCATAACAAAAACCTCCATTCATTGAATTAGGTTTTTGTTATGCGCATTTTTAAAAACAATACAACTCTAACTAGAATCAGAAAATCTCGTATATATCCCTAGTTAATTAATATATAAATATTAAAAGATAATATATACGTATAAGAGATCGTTCCCTCTCAGTCCCTCAGATATTTTCTATTCTCAAAAATATTGGACTTTAACTTATCCAATTTTCTTTTATTTCCCTTGTATTTTTCCTTCTCCTCATCTCTACGGTTATTACTCTCATAATCTTTAGAGTATTCATCAAGTAGTTCGTTAAAGCTTCTATTTTTATTAATTTCTATAATCTCCTCAATCAAAGCAGGAAACTTATTAGTAATAAATTGAATAGCGCGACTATTTAATCCTGTTACTGGTTTCGTCACTCGGTCATTCGATCTGTAAATTAGATTGGCTTCCCTCAATAACTTTCCAAGTTTTATATCACTTATGAATTCCGAGTTATCAGTTTGGACCAAAATATGTTTAACGACCATATCATACACAGGTTGCCATGCTAAACTTAACGTTCTATCAGATACATCTACGATCCCCAATACTTCACCTTCACCTTGATTCATATAAGGGATACCTTTGACAATTACAGTGATATCCCCCTGTACAATTAAGTCTTCAAGTGCATCTAGGAATATTTGAACGTCCGGATCAAATGGTGAAACTGCCTGCTGTTTCAGTAACTCAAAGAATACGTTTTTAGCCTTCTCGCCATAAACAGCATTTTCTTCAGGCGTTATATACCCCTTCTCCAAACCATATGCCAAGTAGAAATTAAATGAAACCGTCATATGAGCAAAATTGTCTTTTTGTCTACTATGTATATTCGACTCTGTTGAATAGTAATTTCGATGATATTCGAAATCTCTACGGTAACTTTCGAAGAAATGAGAATTCAACTTCTCACTCATCCACTTCAAATAACTAGCCATACTTGTAGACAAAAAGCTACCTTCTTTAGAGCTGTTAAATCTTTCTACCTTCAATGGATCATATGTTGAAGTTTGCTTTTTATCAAATAAATTATCCATTTGAACACGTACAACTCGTCCAGCGGATGATGCTATATCAACTTTACCCATGGTAATGAATTTCTCGCCAGTAAAAAGTACCATACCTTCAGGACGAACTGTAAAATATGATGTTACTTCCCTATCACCTATATCTCTAATCAGTTTTTCTATTTTTTCATTTGTTAAATCAGCAACCTTTTTTGTTTTCGAAGTACCGTAATCATCGAAGATTGAAACACAGTCTCTATTCATAATGTTCTTATTTAAGTCTTTCTTAAAATCATATACATGAACAAGCTTGAGACTCTCGAAGATCTGAGTAAACATTTTCGATAAGCTTGTTTTCCCCATTCCCGATCTCCCCTCGATCCACATACTGAATTTAGGAGCTAAATCATTTTGGATTAACGGCGATGTTATAACTGACACCAGTACTAGTGAAAAAAGGGCGTGTGTCAGCTTCGGATCACAGATATTCAGCATGTCCAGACTTCCCAAAAACGCTTCTTTTGATGTAATTCCATTGTTAAGCTTCAAAGTTGATTCCGTTTCTATTAACCTTATACTCTTATCTGTTTCACCGATTATTCCTCCACTATGTACATACACCCATTTCTCACCCACGTAATGCCATCCTGATCTTTTAACATCAAAAACATCCATCAATTCTTTACTTTGAGATCTAAGAATAAATTGCTTAAATAACTGATATCCCTTTGTTTCGCTCATATTAAACATACCTAGTGGTATCTGATTGCTCAACCAACTCTTGCTTGCTATATCCTTATTCAGCACTTCTATTTCAGGCAAAACCGTAGTCTTTTGACCATCAAATATCAGTCCCATAAAAAGATACGAATCTGTTTTCCCATCTACATTTTTGACAGTTCCCTTTGGAATAAGACTAAAGTTCGCTATCGCCTTCAACTTCTGGTTTTTGATAATGCAAAATTCTCCGTTTTCATTTAAGTCAAATTCATTATCGGAGTATTTGCTTTTGAATTCATTTATTAATTCTTGTACGGAAGATTCATCTAACTCTTTTCTCATATTAAAATCTCCTTTTCTATAAAAAAGTGATTTTGCGATGATTTTCAATAAAATTTCATCCTACTATCACATTTTAATATAAATTATTACAATAAAATCAACTTTTTTTAGAACACTCAACATTATCCAATATATGCACCGTATTCAAACAAAACTAAATTGCATTGAACTAAGTTGTATGTCGTTTATGAAATAACTGAATCGGATTATAGTGACACAGTTCCTATTTTGTCGCGTGAGTAATAAATAATTTATCATCTTACATTGAGATAATCGGATAATATTTACATCTGTAGATATGTTATCGTATACATTTCACTTCAATTACAGATGCACGAATCTTCTTTTGAAAATCCGTATTTTTACTATAACTTGATATGTTTTTGAAGTCCATGACACACTAACACTAACTAAGAAAGGCGCCAAATAACAACGCCAGGCATGAACAAATAACATAAGGTACGGGATAACGATCTCAGAACCGTACTCTCGAAACAGACAAATATATATTATTACCACGAACAGGAGGTGACTAGCTTGATGCTAAATGATTATCCAGAAGTTATTTTAGTTGAAGATCTTTTAGATATATTATTGATCGGCAGAAATACTGCGTATAGGTTACTAAAATCTGGTGAAATTAAATCTATTAAAATTGGACATACGTATAGAATTCCAATACTAAGTGTAAAAGAATATATTCTAAGCAAGGCTCAAATGGAATCTTCTAAATACATGTAATCAAATAGCAGTTTCACAGACAGGGGCAATAACTCTCCTGTCTTTTTCATTTTCCAAAAAAACTATTGGAGGTCGAGGCACATGAAAGGCAGCTTATGTAAACGCAATCAATACTGGTATATAATTGTCGAAACAAAGGACGAGTCCGGAAAGCGGAAGCAAAAATGGATTAATACCAAGTGCGAGAAAAAATCAGATGCTGAGAAGTTTTTGAGAGAAACGCTTACGAGGATAGACAACAACTGTTTCGTTCAGCCACAGCGAAAACTCAAATTTACTGAATTCATGTTAGATTGGCTTAATAACGTTATTAAAAGCGAGGTCGAGGAAACGACTTGGGAAGGTTATGAGATGATTGTAACAAAGCATATCATCCCCTACTTTAAGAGTAAGAATGATGTATTGCTACAAGAATTACAACCCATGCATCTGCAAAAATATTATGAAACAAAATATCAAGATGATCAAACGACAGGCAAAAAAGGATTATCGGCTAAAACATTACGAAGACACCACGCCAATATCAGGAGTGCATTGAAATTTGGAGTGCGAATGAACTTGATTCCGTTTAATCCCGCTGATCGAATCGTACTTCCAAAACAGGAGAAGTTCAATGCCAACTACTACACTGTCGAACAACTCGAAAAGCTATTTGAGGTTTGTTTGGGTACACCGATAGAATCAGCAGTATATCTCGCGGCTCATTATGGCCTTCGACGTTCTGAGGTACTTGGGTTGAAGTGGGATTGCATTAATTTCGAAGAAAAGACAATTTCGATTAAAGAGGTTCGCGTAAAGTACGGCAAAGAGGTCGTCGTAAAGAAACCTAAAAGCGAAAGCAGTCAGCGCATTCTACCTTTGATGGAAAAACTTGAAGATTACTTATTACATCTAAAGAAACAGCGGAAGAAAAACAAGTTGCTATATGGCAAAGATTACGTCGATAGTAGTCTTGTATGCTGCTGGCCTGATGGCAGTCCCATGAAGACTGAATATCTGAATCATAAATTCAAGGAAATACTCGCTAAGAATGAATTGCCGCATATCAGGTTCCATGATCTCAGGCATTCGACAGCCAGCTACTTGATTAAAAATGGCGTAAGCCTGAAAGAAATTCAGGTATGGCTGGGGCATTCGACTATCAGCATTACAGCCAATACCTATACGCACATCGACATGGAGACTAAAAAAGATACGGCACAAAAGATCAACGATCTATTTTCCAAAAAAGCAAAGGAAGCATCTCAATGAAGCACACAGCTTGGCGAGCATTAGATGATGCTACAATCAATTCCGCACTGCTGGACATAGCCAGAGTCACTGTAAAGCTTGCTTTGGAGTACAGCGACAAGAATACTTTACCTTGCCCTAAAGAAGTCATTAAAGCTGAAATCCTGCGACTGAGGATGGAACGTGACAGAATCCTCGAACGCAGAGTCTGAGCAAAAACTGCTCATCACGAAGTCAAGTCAGACATCATTCCGAGCGTATCGGAAACCTCGAATCTACACGAAAAAGAAGCGGCGTTAGCAAAATGTTAGCAAAACCGTTTAAAAACAAATAAGGGTTCCAGCTCTAATGAGCTGAAACCCTTATTCTTCTAGTGCCGAGGACGGGGGTCGAACCCGTACGGTACTCACGTACCGCAGGATTTTAAGTCCTGTGCGTCTGCCTGTTCCGCCACCCCGGCATATTATGTGTTGAAGCTTCATACGTTGTTCACATATAACGCGACAAGAAATATAATATCATGAATATCGATAACGCGCAATCCTTTTTCGAAAAAAATTATTCACAATAAAAATAACCCGTTCAGCCAGAACCGACACGGGTTATTATTGACGTGGATTATCTGCGCTCGTCACTTCTGCTTCTCATTCCGGCAAGACCCAAAAGTCCAAGCAGACCGAGCCAGCCCCAGTTAGATCCTTTGTTAGTTGCAGCATTCGTTGTTGTACTAGTTGCACGGTATTTGCCGGTCTGTGTGGTGTTGGTTGCCGGGTTGACAGTGCTGTTGGTTCTGTAGTTGTTCCGGGTGTCATTGTAGTTATTGGTGTTGTAGTTGTTAGGTCTGTAATTATCATCGATGCGGATCTTATCTTTCATAATGCTCTCATGCTGATTCAGCGTTCCGGTTGTGCCGTTCATTAGATTGCCTTCCGTGTTCATCATCCGAGTGTGTTCCGCAGTACCATCCATCCCGGTATTCGCGGCTGGGATACCGCCCAACGCTGCTGATCCCACGGCATTTGATGCATAGCTAGCTCCCATTAGACTCATTGATAATACAGTACCGCATGCAAGGCTTGTTATCAGCTTGTTCACAGTGTTATGCCTCCCTTTAAGGTTAGTTATCACTGATAATTTCCCCTTGGACGGCACTGTCTATGCATGATGGTTTTACTCTTTTACTACATTAACTGTCTTGGTCACAGCATCATAAGTAACCTTTGCTCCAAGTGCCTCAGCCAGCGCACGTATGGGCACATAGGTTATTCCGGTATCGAGAACGCCATCGGTAAGCTTACGGCCGTTTAGGTTAATGGTCACTGTAACGTCTTTGTTCACCTGATCATCCCCTCCGGTAATCTTTTTTAAAGCCTCTTTGGCTTGGTCCGTCGTTGGACGTTTACCTGCCCGAAGTTGATCTATACTTAAACCGAAAGTCATCTGCAGATGTGAATAGTCTTTAAAAGAAGTCCAGTCTCCGCCCCATTCTAAACCAAGCCGTTTAGCCTCCTGTACAACCTCTTGCCAATCCGCTGTCTTATCCTTATCACCATCACGATTGATATCCCAAGAAAGGCTAGTGCCATTCGGCAGCAAAAGCGCAAAATCAAACGCAAGACCATAATTATGATAGCTGGTACCGCCTTTAGCGTTGGTAACTATCGGCCCCGGCTTGCTTCTACCCTGCGCATACAAAGCATTTTGCTCAGCAATGGTCCGTAGACCCTGAGTAATAACGATAGGGACTCCTCTCGCATGGCTTTGCTGAATCAAAACATTCGCACCTGCCGCCAAGACAGGATGAAGCCCGACCAGACGCGCCGCGGATTTTTCCCTCAATTGCTCCAAAGTCAGCATAGAATCACCCCTTTGGTATATTCAATGATCCCTTTGCCCTATTTGCCTGTACCCCTGTCCCTCTTAGGATGATTTCCACAAAAAAGGACAAAATATTTAACGAAAGGTGGGAGACATATGGATATCCATAGCGATAGCTATAAAGTGGCAGCCCTTAGTGAACAGGAAGAAGCACTGGAAATTATTCGGAATGCTGAAGCTTCCATTGCACATCTGACCGGTAACCCTACAGTTACCTTAATCGCTTATGAGAAAAGCGAAGGCAGCGGTTCTCAGCATTAAACGATGTAGACCTCGACAATATCATCCACATCGATCCACTTCCATTCCTCCGCCCACTGCAGCTTAAACTCACGCGAGTGGGTGTGAATGGAAGTCACAAAACCACTTAGCATCGTATTTTCAAAAGGGTCAAAAAGAACAACTGTCACTCGTACATGACTCCGCAACGACAAAGCCAGTGTACATTCGATCTCCTCCAACTTCTGCTCATCCAGAATAGGCTTGATGCGGCGCAGCGTTTCCCGTTCATCTCTTATAATTCTTATCTTATGCTCCGGCAGCATCATGCGGCTGCTTTCCCACAGCCCGTTTTTCTCCAGCTTTTTGCCCATGGTAACCCCTCCTTAATTATATATCTATTCCTCTGAACACGAACGTATGTTTGTATTATATCCGCATCTTCGCATATTAATCAATAATCAGGAAAAAGATACCTTTTTCGGAATCTCTATTTTATCTAGAAGATGTATAATAATGTATATCTATTCAAGCTAAAATTCGCAGCAAAAAGACGCTGACAGATAAACTGCACAGCGCCTGATTTGATTTATTCTTGAACAACATCTCCAGATACCGAGGTAGCTTCACCTTCGGAATCTATAAGTCCAGTTGCTTCTCTTGCCTCATTAAGCTTGGAGATACCGAACAACATCGCTATATCAGCCTTTTGATTCAATTCATTAAATTGCTCAGCCGTAACATTTGCGGAATCTGCGCCCTGAGAAGCCTCTTTTTTTAAAGAATAAGCACTTTCAAAGGAAATTTTAGACTCTTCAAGCAACTTACGAATGTCTTCAGGCAAGCTGGAGGAAATTTTTACTTTCTCGGCTTGATTCGATAAATCAGTTGCGGTACTCTGGAATTGCTTAATTTTCTTCTCCAACTGCTTGTCCGTGAGTTCTCCTGCTGAATAACCCGCAATGGCTTCATTGAACTCCGCTAAAGAAGATTTTCCCGACTCTTCAAGTTTAGACATTTCATTGTAGAAGTTTTGCACGGTCTCCTGCACTTCTTCCTTCGTGGCAGGTGCCGATGAAGTTGAATTATTGCTGCAGGCGCTAAGGATGACAGTCATCATCAGCATTCCTATTAGTAAAGCTTTTTTCATTATTTATCCCTCCACTTAACAGGATAATGTCGGTTTGTGTAAAGCGCAAATGAAATATATGTAAAATGACTGTTATGTTATAATTATTTTAATTGTGATCAGGAAAGGAGAGTATTTATGCCTTATTGCACCACCTGTGGAGCGGAATACAAGCAGGGCGCTAAATTTTGTGGAGAATGTGGAACCAGCCTTGACGGTACCGCTCCAGTAACCGCTCATCGACCCGCAGTAGATAATCATGTCATTCAAGAAGTCGTGCTCTGGAAAGGCAAACCTGCCGGCATCTCGGATCGACTCAAAGGAATCGTAGGACTTAACACAACTTCATATACCATTACAAGTCAGCGTATTATGGTAAAGACCGGACTTATCGGTAAAAATGTTGAAGAAATCGAATTACTGCGCGTACGCGATTTATCCGTAAAACAGTCTATCATGGACCGGATGCTTGGCATTGGGTCATTAACTGTATTTTCTGATGATGCCTCAGCGCCTCAGCTTCTTTTTCGAAAAATCCATGATGCCCAAACCGTCAAAGATGTTCTGCGCAAAGCCGTTCGTGACGAGAAGATCGCCAACAACATTAGCTACCGCGAGCAAATTTAAGATGTTCATACGTAAAAAAGCCCCGGAAAACCGGGGCTTTTTGCTTGCGCTTGTACACTTGAAGTATCTTTTTTAAGGAAGATAAAATGCCCCCGCTGGGATAACCCCCTTGGTCTGGCTCGGACTCTCCCACTGCAAAACAACCCGGGCGTCGCCCGCATTCTCATAATACTCCACCTTTATTTCATACGGCTTACCTGCAATCAGGTTTATGCTCCCTTTTCGTTCCTGGCCGCTCTGATTCACCCAACTATCAATGACTAGCCTGCCATCCATCCATACCCGTATCCCATCATCAGAGTAGGAATAAATGGTATAAACTTCGCTAAAAGCTGCCGTCAGCTTCCCACTCCACCGCACAGAGAACGCATCTACACGAATGGCAGGATCAGGCGAACCTTGTCTCCATGAAAAGTTAATATTGGCATCCGTGCGCATCAGTGCAGGTGTGCCGCTAAGCGTCATGTTATTGTAGTATTGCCCACAGAGTCCACTCTCCAGCACACTATCCCCGATAGCAGCGAAAGCGGCGGCCTCAGCAGCATACTCCTCTCGTGTGAATAGCATTTTGTCGTTCATAAAAGCTTTTATCACAGCATCGGTATTCTTCTCATAGAGAAGTTTCCCCCACGTCAGCTGATATGACCATTTAGGCTGCGTTTTGGACAACAGTTCAGCAGACGGAAGCTCTCCATTCTCACCAATCGCAATCAGCTTGCCACGACCCAGATCCCATAAATTATCATAATGGCTAATCTTGAAATCCGCGTCATAAATGTCGAGTGCCAGCACATCTACCTTATCACTGCCCGGATAGTATTCTGCCGGCTCATCACACCACTGATTTTTTGCATTTGGACTCCAGACCCACAATAAATTATGCAGCTTATGATAATTGGTAAAACGATCGAACATAAGGTTCCACAATGCAGCGTAATTGCTCTTTTGCCCCCACCAAAACCATCCACCATTCATTTCATGATACGGCCGCCAAAGTACAGGAACCCCTGCGTCATTAAGCTTTTTCAGCGACAGGGCTATCTTATCCAGATCAGCTAACAGAGCATTATACTGGGTGGTACCTGGGGTTATATATTTATCAAAATCAGCATTGCTTAGGCTCGTATTTACATTCCCCCAAGTTGGCGCTGTCCCCGGTAATGCAGCATGATAACACATCGTTACGATCCCTCCGGCCCTAGACCAGCGTATCGCACTGCTGACGACCCAATTCCGTTGATTGTCAATTAGAGCCTGTGACTGATTATTGATTGCGCCCAGCTCGTAGCCATGCAGCGCAGCATATTGCCCGCTGGTATTTTTAAGCTTCTCCATGAGCTCGTCTGCACTTTCCAAATAATCATGTTGGCCGCTTATCACACCCTTTCCCTGCAAGTAATAGAGGGTATTCAGCAATAGCTGAGCCGAGGACGACAGCCCCGAATCCGCCGGAGCCATTTGTAATCTGCGAAAAGCCATCTGCCACTGCACATCGCCCACGAACCTTGATGCTGAATCAACCATCTGACGAATAATCCGCTGCTCCATCTATTCTCACCATCCTTTTAAATCTTTTTAAGTTATAGTATGGGGACAATAGTGACATGAACTCAGCGAATGGACATGAAGTTGTAAAATAAGTTGGGACGATATAAGGAACTGCTGAATAAATTCACGGCTCAATAAAAAAAGGAGCTCCGCGGCTCCTCATTATTTCTTATCTTGTGTACCTTAAAGGCAATAGTTCAGTGATTTCATATTTAGCTAATCGGTCATCCTCCGATACAATTATCTTGCAGTCTATTCCGTAATCCGCAATTAACTCTCGGCACATGCCGCAGGGAGAAACTACTTTAATCTCTTTTCCCTCGCTGTCTGGATCAGAATGCCTTACCGCAACAATCGTATCAAATTCCTTATAACCTTCGGATATCGCTTTGCCAATCACCATCGCTTCTGCACAGACTGTAATCCTCCCCATGCTGGCTTCCACATGTACCGCTGTAAAAATCTCTCCTGTTTTAGTACGAAGCGCTGCACCCACATGGTGCCGTCCCCATTCATAACGCCTGGTAATTATATCTTCGGCAGCCGCAATAAGCGTCTGATCCTCAATGGTAATTATGTACTCCATATCCAGTTCCGTCCTCCTTTATTTTACCTAATTATATTAAATCGCACTGAATTATGATATAAGATATACTATTTTAAGTGCCAAAAAAGGAGGAGCAGAATTGAAAGTAAAAAAATGGATCTCCAGTCTCATCATTGTTGCATTACTTGCTTTGGCTAGTTACTGGTTTGAACAAAACGGAGAGCCTACAGACCCCTCGTCTCCATCCGATTCGAGTGTTGTTCAGCTAACCTTCCCATCAGACCGCTATCCTGAGACCGCCAAGCATATTCAGGATGCCATTGCGAAAGGTGAATCCGCCACATGTACGATTAACCGAGAGCAGGCTGAAGAGAACCGTAAAGAGTCCTTAAAAGGGATCCCCACTAAAAAGGGGTATGACCGGGATGAATGGCCAATGGCTATGTGTAAGGAAGGCGGCGTTGGTGCCGACATTGAATACATAACGCCAAGCGATAACCGCGGGGCAGGAAGCTGGGTTGGCAATCAGCTGGAGGATTATGCAGACGGAACGCGGGTAGAATTTATGTTTAAATAACGATCTGTCTGACCATCCCAGGCAACAGAATAGCCCCACCTGGCATTCGCCAGATGGGGCTACAATGCACATCAGCTAACTTAGAATAAGCAAGCTTTAGTGATGATAACCAGCAAGATGAAAAGTACCAGAATTGCTCCTGTTGAAGTCCAAGGACTACACACCGGACCTACTGATGCTGGACTTACTACCGGACCTACGTTACAACCACAACCATGTTCCATTCCCATTTTCAATTCCTCCTAATGATTAATGACTACAGCACAAGATATGTAAAAAGGAGATAAGCCGTTTGGGCGAATTGGCAAACAAATGCCAATCACCTAATGAATTGAAGGTGGACAGTCGATAAACAGGATATACACAAAGGAGGTGCAATATGGATATAGCTGCATTATCAATGGCAATGAGCCAAGCATCCTTAGCTCAAAATGTTGGGATACAGGTCATGAATATTGCCAAGAATCAGGCTGAAACCCAGAGCCAAACCATGGTGGAAATGCTGGGCAAAAGCGTTGCTCCGAATTTGGGAAAAACACTTGATATTAGTGTGTAATTGCTTTATGCTAAGGATACATGAGAACGAACGTTCCTATGTATCCTTAGACTTTTTTTACTCTACATAGCCCTTCGGGCTTTTCTTTTGCGCATTTATGCGAACATACGATCCCATTAGTGATTTTAAACGAGGTGAATAAGTTGGAGAACATGAAATCATATTATCAAATGACTGTGCTTGAGAAATGGACGGAAGATTTATACAAGCGATTAAATCTTCATCAGCCTTCACAAATTTCAATATCGTATATAGCCGAGCGGCTTAATATCTGGGTTCATTATTTGGATGTGAGAAGCAAGAGCATTGAGGCGTCTGCAGGGATGTACAGCCTGTTTATCGACAACCGCCTTCCAGCCAATCTTCAACGGCTAGAGTTTCTTCATGAACTGTGTCACCTCCTTCGCCATGGCAGTGATAATCAGACCTTGATGCCAGAGCATTTCACGCGGGCACAGGAGGATGAATCCGAGCGTTTTATCTTGTATGCGGCGATGCCTTACTCCATGATCTCCCGCATGACATTGCCTGAGCAACGGGAGGATGCCATCTCCTATCTTGCAGCAGAATTTCAAGTTCCTGCCGAGCTGGCCTTACAGCGGATTGATCAGATCCAAAGACGTGTGTTCCAGGGGCAATTATTGGCCGTGATGGGAAGAAACGAAGAACGACTAACACATATTCGCAACGGATCACGGAGATAATAAGCTTAGTTGCAATAGTGCTCTGCATATTCATTTATGGTGGAATTTCTCGTGAGGAGGAACGACATGGAAGCCATTAAAGTAATTGAATTATTACTGACTCATCCGGATTATAATGTAGATGCAGTACACCCCGAAATCCCGGATTTCGTGGGCATTGAGACGATTGAGGTGGATCACGAAACGGGGACCTTCTCCATTTTATTGCAAGAACCCAAAGAAGACTAAAAGAGAATTATTATTCTTCATAAGTTAAAAGGCAGCAAATATAGTATGTCCCGGCAATTCTTCGCCTACGCCTGGTTTACTATCGGTATTTGCTGCCTTTTTGTATAATCTGTTATGCAGATACAAACTGTCTCACACCCATAAGAATTAGAATAACGAATACACCTACAATCCCAAATTACAAACTATAAAGATTTTCACCCCCGGCAACCTCTGACTTGCCTGATTCTCCAGCATCTTAATTCGCTGCTCCAGCTCCAGTATCTTCTCTTCTTCCTACGTCATATATCTATGAATGACATAATAGTCTCTGTGTATTATCTTATACTATATACAAATTATCTATATGGAGGGAATTAATGAAGAAAAATACAAAACTAATCTTCATCGTTCTAATCCTTTTAATCTGTGGAATAACATCCTTAGCCTTCCACTCCTTCCGAAATCATATGAACAGAGAAGTCATTCATTATCTAGTAGAGACGAGAAATTATAAGAAGGAAGATTTTGATAAAGTACACACCCAGATCGCCAAAGCTCCCCTCGTAAGTACCACGGTGATTTTCGCAGACGAACCCTACGCAAGATACTTTTATCGAAAAGAAAACGGAAGGATCTTTCAATACAGCAGGGCTCCTGTTAAAGGTAATGATCCTAGCTATACATATAAACATATCGAGGAGAATCTCCCATGAAGGATTTGCTCTATTAAAAAGACGCGTTTGTCCAGCAGTCAGCATCAGGGCTGCCTCGGCAAACGCGTTTTTTTGATCTTCCCTGCTCTAAATAAGTAACCAGCGTTTGCGTAGACAATATTGACGTGGTACTTAGCAGCTATCGGACACAGTTGATCTTATGTGCGGTATAACCCTCCATTTCAAAGTGTAGCGGACCTTATAGCCTTTATTTGCATGAAAAACACCATATAAGAGCCCCTTTTTAAGGAATAGCGTCACTGGGGTCCTCGAACCTGCTCAAAAGCCTATTTATATGCAAATAGCGACTGCTGAGTCCCTAACCCTCTGGAGATAATTTATGAATAGGCATTCTCTACTCTCCAAACACAAAGAAATTTTCTCAGGAACAAAATGTGACCTAATGCCGTCCTAAATGGTGTTATAGGTAAAGGGGGCACAGTATCATGCAGCGATCCATGACCCGGCCGGGAAATCATGTGATGAAGAGTTACGAAATCTACGCAGATATGCTGTTCCGGATCGCTTTGGTCCATCTAGGCAACCGGCAAGATGCCGAAGAAGCCACTCAGGATACCTTCATCAAGCTAATAGAAAAAGCGCCGGAGTTCAAAGATGCCGAACATCAGAAGGCATGGCTGATCCGGGTAATCACCAACCATTGTAAAACACTACTGGGCAGAGGCTGGCGCAAGCGCGAGGTTAAGCTGGAGAGCGCTGAGCCAATTGCGGCAGACAGCCCCGAGGATTGGGCTCTGCTGCAGTTAGTTATGGCGATGCCCATGAAGTATAAAACCGTAATCCATCTTTATTATTACGAGGACTATCCCATCCAGGAGATCAGCAAGATTCTGCAGATTAGTCAGTCTGCCGTGAAGATGAGACTTCAGCGGGGACGGCAACTGTTAAAACTGGAGCTGGAAGGAGCGGAACCACAGTGAAGGAAGATCAGTTTCGAACATCATATAAGAAAGCGGTGGATTCGATGAAACCAGGTGAAGAGATGAAAAAAGAACTTTTCGACAAAATAGAGCAGCGGCAGGAGCGTAAGCGTCCACGCAAAACCGTTTATATCGCGGCAAGTGTCGTGCTCGCCGCAGGAATCGGTCTGGCTGGGCCTAGTATATGGCAGCAGTTGAACAGTCAGAGCTCCCCGGGGCAGGTTGCCCAGGTAACTCCGGGTGCAAGCAATGCTGGCAATTCGGGCACAGCTACATCGGGCAGCATTGTCATTCCCAAGCTGAAACTGCCAGATAAGGAATCTGGCGTGAAGGCAGATATGATCGCCTTGGTCGTGTATAAAAATAATATTTATACACAGTCAGCGACTCGCATTGACGCTGCCGATGCTGCTGCTCTGCGCGGTGACAAGTTGGGACGCACTACAGGCGGCATCAATGAATGGAGCGGTAACGACGAATATATTGAGTTAGCCTCGAACATCGGTGAAACGGATCTCTATACCGTGAAGGGCTATGACTCCAGCTTCCTGATTATGTCCTATTCGGAAATCAACGGCGAGGTATTCGCCGAACTGTACGAGCACACGAACGGCATCACCATAAACAGCGGCGCCGACCTGTTCGGCAAGCTGAATCTTGAAAGCCGAGTTACTTCAGCTCAATGGGAAAGCTTCAACAGCTGGAACAACGGCCTCCAGCAGCAGGCGCCAATCGCCAATGGCGAGGCGCTTGATGGCTTCCTGACAGCCCTCCAAGCTGCCAAACCGCTGGCAGCAGAGCCGCTGATCGAACAAGGCATCTACGACAGCGAGGACCGCAAGATCATCTATTTGCAGCTGGAAGACAATGCCCGAGTAGAGCTGACGCTGTTCGGTCAAGGCCTTGTACGCTACGGTCTAGCACCGGTATTCTTCGAGGTCGAATCCGGGGCATTCCAGCAGCTGTGGGACAGCATGAAACTTTAGGGATGTTGGTGGAAACCCAGGGACTGCGGTTGGGACGGCGATCGGAAGCAATTGAGAACCTCGTTTCGGTCGCCGTGCTCTCCATTGAACAATTTAGCTGGCTGCTAACAAAAACGGCGCTGCTTCAAAACCATTTCATGGTTTGGAGCAGTGCCGTTTTGTGCTTTACTGTATGGTTTATGAGCCCGCATACTAGATATGCTGGTTGTAGAGGTGAGACTACTATTATTACTTTAAAGGACGATCCTCGCTGTGAATGCTGCAACTAAATCTGTGAAGAGCACGGCACTAACGAGCTAACGAACTAACAAACTAACGAACGAACTAACGAACTAACGAACTAACCTCCTCCAATTCGAGCTATCGGACCCATATGACGTTATTTACTGATTTTCAGCCTTTAGAGCATGGTTTCGGACTCCAGAGACACTATTCCTTAGAAAGAGGCGCAAATACGGTATTTTTATACCAATAGCGACTATGGAGTCCGTTAGAATTGCAAATGAGGGAAAAAACCGCTTTAAGGGTCAGCTGTGTCCGATAGGAGAAGCCTCGTTCACTTAATTGTTATCGAATCAAATTTCAAAGGAATACAGGGTCTCTCTCGGTACTTCCGATTGCTACAAAAAAAGGAACGCCCACCATGGACGCTCCTTTTTTTCTAATTCGTCTACAAAATTCTAGCAAGTTACGCATTTACACTTTCCGTTTTTCGATCCTGTCTTGCGTGTAATGTTTTCATCACAAATCTTGCTATCGGCTGCGCAACCAAAAGTTCAATCCAAAATGCTATTCCAAAGTTTCTCGGCCAGATGTGAAGGAAGCTTTTAAGTGGATCCAGGCTTATTTGTCTCGTCCCAACCCATGTGCCTATAATTGATAGTAAAATAGATAACACCGTGACATTCAATAAAGTATTCAACAGAATCCTTGCATTAAATCCATCGGTTTGTCCCATGAATTTTGGCATCACTTTCCCAACAATCGGTCCTGCAACTAATCTTACGGATAAAACTACGATCATCCACATAAACGGAATAACCTTTAGTGTATCTATATACACTTCCTTACTGAAGCCGCGTTCCAACCCCACAATAATAGGGGCAATAGTGTTAACTGAAATGATTGAAATAATGAGTAAAAATAGTATACCTTCTTTTCCGTTTCTGGGCAGTCTTGTGTCTCCATGCATGTTTGTCATCTCCTAAATAATATTTCAGATGGCAGACGTATCATGAGACATATATTTTTGGCCCAATAAAAAAGACCAATATCTCTACACACTGATTTAATAATTATAACATTTATTTAAAATGAATGTCAGACCTTCTATTTAAATTCTTCAAATCTCACCTGCTGATAGCGAATAGTTACCTGTATGCGCCTTGGGCAGAGAAGTCGTAAAAATCGTCAATTGCTGTTCAATATAAAATCTAGTTACCTTCAGATCATGCTAAAATTTTATATGTATTTCCCCACCTAATAAAACCTCCAGTATTCATTTCCGCGATTTTTCTGAGTCCCTTGTCCAAACACAATGAATCTCAATTCATATATATATAGCAAACTAATAAAGAGGTGAAGCTCATGGCAACAACAACAGGCATTATTACGAACACAGGGACTATCCCAGCATCCAACGTGCTCATTAATATCGATAATGACAACCTTAGTTTTTCATCTAACGTAGTCTATCACGTTTACGTATGGAATACCTTGGTTAGTAAAGGTTTAGTCTACTCCAACTCATTAAATGTTAATGCGAACACCAGCCAGTTTCTCAGTTTTAATATCGCAGGCAATTCAGCTTATGAAGTCCAATTTCTCGTTACTGGAAACGCACCGGCAGACACGATTATTACGGTATTTGGAACGGATTCGTCAGGAAATGTCATCCCCCATCAAAGAGTGCTGCAATCCGAACTAACTTTCATAGCTCAGCTGAACCCGTAAGTACCGAAAAATCTATGACGAAAGGAGCTTCGCATGGTTAATATTCAAATTTCGCCGAGCGCAAGCACTCAATTCGAGCCCACCATCGCGGTAAACTGGCTTAACCCGTCCGTTATGGTCACCGTAGCTGTAGATCTTCGATCAGGCCCTCCCAATATTGGGTTATACAAATCTATTGACGCAGGTAGCACTTGGACAACAACGTTATTACCGTTACCTGCGGGATTTACAGGCATCGAAGCACCACATATTGATTATATTTTTCCGAATACGTTCGTCGTATTGGCTCACGCCTTCGATTCAGACGGTCTCAGCGGATCGATCGTTTCCTATACCTCTGCCGACAATGCCTCTTCATTCGGACCGCCAATCATCGTGAATCAAGGGTTTGGACAGTTTGTGAATGATGACCAGGTGGTCGTTGTCACCGACAAAGCTGGATCAAGTCCCTTTTTTGGAAATGTATATACAGGTTATACGCATGATTACAACACACAATTCATACCGGGAAATACGATATTTTTCAATCGTTCCCTAGATAACGGTAATACCTATTCCAGTCCCTCCCTGCTGTCTTCGGTCGAAGAATTCGAAGAATTCCCCGGTATAGCAATTACATTAAATGGGATTGTTATCGTGGGATGGATCAATCAGCCTCCCGGTAATACTGATCTTAAAATTCGCACATCCTCAGACGGTGGGGTCACTTTTACTCCTGAAACCATGGTCGCGAGCGTTGTAGTCCCACCAGATCCATTGCCAGGATATACATTTAGATGTCTGACATACCCTTCCCTCGCAGCAGATATTTCTAATGCACCGACGACGCGAGGGAATGTCTATGCTGTATGGCAAGATTTTCGAGAAGGTTATTCTGATATTTTTCTTGCTACCTCCACTAATTTTGGCGTGGATTGGGGGTCACCAATATCCATTACAGGTAGTCCGGTGGGCTCCCAAAACTTTTTCCCAGCCATCACCGTTTCCCCTGCGGATGGTGCAATATTCGTTACCTATTACACTAATCGAGTCAATCCCCTCAACCTTGATGTTTATCTAGCAACATCTAGAGATGGCGGTATGACGTATACAAACACCCGGATAACAACAACTTCCTTTGACGTCACCGGTATCCCCCTAATTGGGGACTACATCGGTAATGCCATCGTCCCCCAAACAGGCCGGCTAGTGAACGTATGGACAGACACGCGGACCGGTACAGAGAACATCTGGTTCGGTGATAATCAATAAGCTATTAATCAACTTCTGATGTTTAATTAAAAGGATGTTAAGTTAGTATATCCATCTTCAATAAAGGATGCCGAGCGAATATGCGGCATCCTTTATTGCTTGTTATCAAAATTCAGCATTAACCTGTTTAAAGAAATCATCAAATTCCAGTGTGTCAGACATGCTTTCAGTCCAATCAAAAATCTACGGCGTATGGTACTGCTTCTTAATGGTTTGTATGTAATGACTCCCCTTCCTCTACAAGAGTAGGGCAGTTCCACAGAATACATACTTTTTACCGTTTTCCAGATGATCCGTGATAAAACCAAAGGATCAAACAGCGCCGTGACCAAAATGTGACCATTTCCAATTTTGCAGCTTTTCCAACTCTTCCACTTCTACTTACAAGGGAGCCTATAGATAGCAAAAAACCCTTACAAAGTAAGGGTTTTCTCTAAGTGGGCCCTGAGGGACTCGAACCCCCGACCAATCGGTTATGAGCCGACCGCTCTAACCAACTGAGCTTGGGGAAAGGTTAAAATAAGCTTAACTGTGTATCTTTTTCTTCTATTATAGAGGTTTTTCTATTCATGGATTTAACTCTATATCAGATACTTCGTTTACAAATTCGTTAGCAAGTTTTCGTTATGTTCTCTAGAAAAAATTACCTATAACTGATAGAATACTCCCAGAATCATACATTGGGGGTATTTATTTTTTATGAGAAGAATCATCGTTCCAATCTTCATGTCACTTGTTTTATTATTGATGCCTGTACTTGCTGAGGCACATCCAGGACGTACAGATGCAAATGGCGGTCATTATTGCCGCACAAATTGCGCAAAGTGGGGGCTGGAAAACGGAGAATACCATTATCACAATGGTGGAAGTTCAAATTCAAAACCGGCTGCCACTGCTAAACCAGCTGTTAAACCTACCGCGAAACCAACAGCAAAGCCTACTACTACACCAGCTCCAACTTTGCTTTTACCAAAGAAACAGAACATTGGTACTCTTCAGGTCTACTTTTTCGATGTTGGACAAGGTGACTCTACCTTAATCCGGACTCCGAATAATCAATATGTCCTCATTGACGGAGGTAATAACGATCAGGGTAAGAATGTAGTAAAGTACCTGAACGCCCTTGGTGTAAAGACACTTGATGCCCTGGTTGCTACTCATCCTGACGCAGATCACATTGGTGGGCTAGATGATGTTCTGAAAGCGCTGGATGTTAAATCGGTCTACGCACCAAAGGTATCACATACCACTGAAACATACAAAGATTTTTTGACTGCTGTGAAGAATGAGGGCCGTACCATCAAAGCAGTGACTAAAGGCGTTACCATTCCTTTAACTGGTGTTGAGGCGAAGTTCCTGGCTCCTATTAGAACGTATGGGGATAATCTTAACGACTGGAGTGCTGTCTTAAAGGTCACTTATAAGAACAAGTCCTTCCTCTTTACCGGCGATGCTGAAAAGGCTTCTGAGAACGATATGTTAGCCGATGGCATGAATTTAAAAGCTGATGTATTAAAAGTCGGACATCACGGCTCCAATAGTTCAACCAGTAAAGCATTCCTCGACGCCGTTAAACCACAGTATGCAGTAATAAGCGTCGGTAAGAACAATTATGGGCATCCAGATTCCGGGATTCTTACAAGGTTAAAAAATGCGAATACTTCAGTGTTACGAACTGACCAAAAAGGTACAATTACTGCAATAAGTGATGGAAATAAAATCACTTTTACATCGACTAAGGGGGCTAAGTAAATGCATAAAGGAATCATTGACCGCTTTGAAGGTGAGTATGCCGTCATTGAATTTGATGGTAAAACCGAAGATGTTCTTAGATCAGAACTACCGGCGGAGGTTAAGTCTGGAGACACGCTTATTTTCGAGGAAGGCAAGATCATCATTGATACTGAGGCTACAGCCTCGCGGAAAGAAGAAATCGATAGTTTAATGGATGAGTTATTCGAGGAATAATAGTTATGCCCCGGTGAACGCTTCAGGGGCATTTTTTTATGTAGTCACCTGAATCACATCGTCAATCTTAATCCAATCATAGTCATCATCCGTTTGCAGTTTGATCCGTGTAGCTGCTTGTCTATGGCCATCACAATCCCCCGTATCTTGATATCTCGAACCGGCCCAAACTGAGTGATTGTTATCTGCTCTCGATACCGTTTCGAGTAAGTGAGTACTTGATCAATCAATTCCCACTCCTGCGCATCAAGCACCGGCTTTTTACGGTCCCTCCACTGCTGACCTCGCTCATCACTGATAATGCGAACCTTATGCTCCGGTAACATCATCCTACTGCAATCCCAAATACTCTCCAGTTTCTTAACCATGATGTCTGCCCTCCTAGTAATCTGTCCAGTAATCTATATGGCCACCGTCAATGCCCCATGAAACATATGCTGGTCGATCCTCTTTTCGCTCCCATCCCTCAACGACAACTGCACTCTCAGGTGGTTTCCCAAATTCCCACAGAATGTAGTTGTTCTCTGCCAATTCCTGCAGCCCGACCTGGATCTTTTCTGGTATTCGCCCACTCTTTGTCTCCAGTACCTCTAGCGTAGGCATGTATCCATGATGCACCGAGCAATGCCGCATAATCATCAGCAGCTTGCGGGCCGTATCGCTAAGCATGACGCTGTTCCTTCACAGATTGCCATGACAGGGTACTGGATTCTAGGAATACACGGGGCGAATTGGTGGTCAGGCATGTGGCACGGATACGGCCGTCACGAATACCACGGACCTCGATCTTGCGTTGCGTAATCTTTTCCATTTTGTCCTGGCATATAATCTCAACGGTTTGACCAACCCTCATATTCATGTGATCGCCTCCAAAAAGTAAGAACACTTGTTTGTATTATATTCGAACATTTGTTCTTAAAACAACAAGAAACCTATTCACTAATTGGAATAAAAAATATTTTAATCTTTTTAGATCTTTTTATTACATATATAGTCAATTATGTTTAGACATAATTCCCCTTTAAAGATAAAATTCAGAAGTTAATCAAAGAAAAGGTGGGATTTAATGATTAGTATATAAATTATGCACTAAGAACAATACATAAATAACAAGGAGTGTAACTAATGAAAAAAATAAAGATAGTCTTCATGCTTATGTTTATTTTTGCTGTTATGCCTATTTCTGGAGTTCATGCATATCCCGAAGGGCTTCTTGATGGAAAATTAATGACTGAGGCAGCAAGTAATACCACCACTTCGAAGTTGACTGATAACGATTTATCTACTAATGAAAATTTATACTCATATTTAAAGAACCGAGCTTTTACATATCAATTTTCTGAAGAAACAACTATAAATGCTTACCAATTCCATGCAAGTGATTTTAACCGTTTAGAAATTAGATTTTACGATAGTGCTGGGAAAATTATATCTAATGTATATGAGCCACATTCATCTTATAAAGGAGTTAAGGTTAGTATCACGCCTATTCCTGGCGTAAAAACAGTATCTATTTCAAGTGCATTTGGTGATTCACTTTATTTATATGAATTTGATGTTTTTGGCGTCGCTTCGACACCAACACCAACGGCTACTCCAGTACCTACAAGTACTCCTAGCCCAACCGTGACACCAACGGCTACTCCAGTGCCTACAAGTACTCCTAGCCCAACCGTGACACCAACGGCTACTCCAGTGCCTACAAGTACTCCTAGCCCAACGGCTACACCAACAGTGACGCCTAAACCTACAGCAACTCCAGAGCAGCCATCAGGGGATCGAGCTATTCTTACCATCACTCTGGTGAATGGAACAGAAAAAGAATACGACCTACCAATTGCAGAAGTAGATGCATTCTTGAAATGGTATGACTCCCGTGATGCCGGTAGAGGACCTGGATTATATGCTATTGATAAACACTCAAATAACAAAGGCCCATTCAACAAACGTAAAGATTATGTTGTCTTCGATAAAATACTTACATTTGAAGTAAGTGAGTACACAATTCAATAAACAAAAATAACCCCGCTGACCAATTAAGGTTGACGGGGTATTTGTTATACACGCTTATGCCAAAACCATTCTAAATTCAAATTCATTTCTCATGTAATAAGCATCAGCAACCTTAACACTGACTGGGCTCCATTTTTGTACTGGACCCTCACAATCAATTACACAGCCAGCCAAATCACCACAACGTTCAAGTATATCCACTTGAGACTGTTTTAAGGCAGCTGATAGAAATTCTGCATCCGTCTTCAAGACTTTGTATACATTACTCAATACGATCACTCCTAAAAAGAGAGGGTAAACAGCGCTATTCCTAAAACAACAACTCCCACGATTATATCACTATGTCTTTTCTGTTTTTCAAATAGTTATATCCACCAATAGATATGAGCGCTCCACACATCATTACAACCAGCAAAGATAGTTGTTCCTCATCCGCAACATCATAATTATTGAACAATAAAGAAATACCTAGAAGAGTAGATGCTGCACAAAAATGGACACCAAATTCTTTAAAGATTTTCTTCATTACAGCACCCCAATACCTGACCTCATTTTCTCTGCTTTATATACTTCTTAATCAAATAAAACAAAACAAATCCCAGTAGCATTAAGCCAAGTATGGCGATCCATATATTGCTAGATTCCCCACAGAAAAGTATGTATCTCTATACTGATAATTTTCATTATTCATAATAGTAGATTAATTCATTTGGAATATTATGTATATTCACTCTATATCACTGGTTAGGAAAATTTGCCTGAATGCATAAAAATACCCCACCATTACTGGCAGGGCTGAGTGCTTCCGTTGACTCAATACTATTTACATACACAACACTGTATAGTTGTTATTTTTCTGCTAAGAAGTCTACAATGATTTAGATTCTAATGTCATATTAATAAGAGTTGACTGTAATTGCCACCATAAGATGAAGGCACCTGATGTTCTTTATACGTAAAATCTCCAAAACTCCAATTCAATTCATTCATAGAAGCTGTTCCGTCTACTGGCCAACTAATTAAGAAATTCTTTATTATATTTTCTTTGTAATTATCCTCATAAAATTTATTTATTAGTTTTAAAGTTGTTAAAGCCATTTCAAACTTATAAAGCAAATCATTGTCATTCTCATATTCAATACCAACCTTTAAACCACCATTATCACCTAAGAAAATCATAAAATTATTAGTTTTGACAAGGTATCCATATACGTTCCTAATCAGAGGGAGAGGACTGATTTTATTTTTAAACGTCTCAAAATTAAAATCATAAAATTTATTAGGCACTACATCAGCAATCAAGCGTTTCATTGTCGTCCTCCCCCTCATTATATTTCGTGATTTCAAGTACTTTTGTATAGTATGACATAAAGTATGCTCTACCTTCAACATTATCATATGCACGGGTACGAATAAGTTGCTCCATTTGGCCTATTTCCCCATTTAAAATTTCTACCGTCCAACTCTCAGGATCTTCTTCACTTGTTCCGATGTTTTTCCTTTCAACTTCTTTTTTTAATTGGTGGGAATGACTTAGGGCTTGAGCCATTGCCGCATAATCTAATTTTCCCATTAATGCTTTTAATTGCATCGCTGTTTCAGCAATTTGTTTATTTTTCTCTGAATCGCTCAAATTATTCACATCCGGTATTTGGAATAAATACTATTTAACTCTTCACGTAACAAACAAAGTTCTTCAATTATAAGTTCATCTTGAGTTTTGATGGTATTACCATTATCACTACTCGTAGATGTACCAAATTCATATATATTATTTATAATATTTCTAACATTATCATTCGCAAAAATTAATAGGTACTGATTAATTGAGATAGTATCGATTATTGTTTGAACTGGAAATGTATGATGTCTTCCTAATTTTTTTTTCGTTTCATGTCTCACTAATTCAATCAACAAAGGGGAAAATATCTTTTCACCTAATTCTTTTACAGAAAACTCATGTTTTCTAGTCATGATCTGTTTCATATTTTCTGCTCTTAAAAATATAAAGGTAGTTACTACTGAAAGTGCTGCACCGATAAAAACATTAATAGTAGTTAGATATGCTGGAGCCATTTATTCCTCACTCACATCTTGTTGATTTTCAAGCACAGTTTCTACAAACTGGGCAAGTTCATTCATTAATTTGATGATATTATCTAATTCTATTTGTTCTTTTTGCGATTTATACATTTGACCCATTAGATCAACCAGTTGTTGTGTTAGCATCACAGAAGTATTGAAATCTAATTGGCCTGAGAATTCAACATTGTCATTCCTTCTCAAAGTTACAACCGCAACCTGCTCAGATAGTTCTCTTGTAAAATGAAATGCACCAATCATAAATGGTCTACCCATTTTTGCATATGTTTGTCGTAGAGAATCCCCATAAAAATTCTTATATGTATTAATCTTAGCCAATGCTTCTCTTAAATTCTTATCTGGAACACTATCTACATTTTTTTCAGATGAAATGTAGACAAATAAGCCTTGTCCAACTTCTGGCCCGAACAACCGCATAATGAAATCCATGTAATTAGGAACATTCTTATCTAAAAGAAATACTTCAGTTATCTTTTCGAGCATACTAAACTTCCTTGGTTTCGATAATTCTTCTAGTATTTGTTTAAAATCCACTTGTATTTTTTCATGAGCCATCTATTTATTCTCCCCATTATGTAAGTTATAGTATTATTCTATTCTGATACAATAATCCCTCTTTTTTTAGGATATTTTTTATTTCAACACTTTAATTTGATACTTAGGGATTAAAAGGAATCAACTAGGTATAATTTTTCGGTATAGGATCATTGTTCCTTTTTTTAAAAAATAGTAAGTAATAAGAAAATATACACTACAACTCACTCAAACGAAACGAATACAAAAAAAGCCCACTAACCGAAGCCAGTTGGCTTTTTGCTGGAACTACTTAAACTTACGATGTAATAAAAATGCGAGGTTATAAAGTTCCTACAGTTGTAGGCAATGTACCCAATAACTCGAAGGACCTACTTGAGATACCTGATCAACACAAACCTGCGGATCATTCATCGGCGGGTTTTGTACTTTAAAATCAATACAATAAATTAGTCCTAGGTCATACATACCAATAACATCCTATTATTACAACATTCGACTTTTATATATAAAAAATCACAAAAACTTTTATTTTTTAAATCGACCTTATAGCTTATATACATAATTACCCATCAAGATTACTATTATCCATGTAAGTAATTACTTTATTTGGGAGGATTATAAAAGCATGAGAAAGCTAACCACAGTTTTATCAATCGCTTTATTAACTACCGCAATTGCTCCACTCGCATCAGCAAATCAATCAAACTCAACTGTAACACCTCCGCAACAGGTGAGCAGTCAACAAGAAACAACAAACAGCTATACTTATAATGGCCTCCAAATTAATTCTCCCCTCACTTTGAGCGACAATCAACTAGCTTCTATTTACAACAATGTTCAAAAAGCACCTCAATCTGGTGAAACATTAATATCCCCCTTCGCTCATGAGATAGGTGGTTCTGGAGAACTCGTATACGGTCCTTTATATGAAACTCATAAAAACAAAGATGTGGCTCTTTTTGCCTCACTTACTACAGCCTGGTTAAATAATTTTGTTTATAAAAAAATCGGATGGAATCCTACATGGTTCAAAAAATGGATGATTTCAGCTTCCGAAGCTTGGTTTTATAATTCAGAAATCAAACCCACATACACAGGAATATGGACCACTAGATCGGGTGATCCACAAGTACCAGGATTATACCGCTATTACCTCACACTAGTACATTATACAAATGACTCCTTCATAACACCTATCAGTGTGCAGTATAATGAAGTAGCAACTGAATATATTCAGTAATAAATTAATACCCTATAAATAATCCCCGTTGAATTAGATTTAAGTTCAACGGGATCTCTTTTAAAGTGATTGGAGGTTTAACATGACAGAAATTGACGAAAGAAAATGGGGACAGCAGGATCCTGTCAAAGAACCAAAAGATCGTTATGCACAGTTTTTAAAAGTTGTATCACTAACCTTCGTGAGTGTCACATTCACCATTATTTTCACTGAGATAAACATGGGCAACTTTCCCCTTAAGCTCATTTTCTTTATTATTGGACAATTTCTCATTTACGGATATGTCATGAAGAATGTGTCCATGACCTCAGAAAAATTTAAATTATTCTGTAACAAATTCAAAATAAAGCTACCCATTCTCTACATTTTGTATTTCTTGTTTCTCTTCTATATCGGGCAACCATATTTATAAAGTAGCTCCGTTCAAAAAAAGGGCTATAGTAAGAAAAGAATTCACCAGCCGATGCCAGTAGACTTTTTCCAAAAGGTTTTAGTATTTACGTTATGATGTTAACCATCTTACTTGCTGCGTCATATACAACTGTAGCCCCTAGTGCCTCTGCTACAGCTCGTGCAGGGGTAAAGGTTGTGCCGTTATAAAGTGCGCCGTCAGCAATCTTCTTGCCATTTACGAATACTGCCACTTTATTGTCATTGTTCACTTGTCTCCCTTCTTCCTTCTTCTTCAGTCCCAAATACTTTGCAATCCCGATCACATGGCCATCAATGATTGCTTGGATAACTACATCTTTTTTGAGTTTGGCAGCGTCGGTTGCCACATCCAAAAACAAATTCTCCGTGAGTACTGCTGGCATGTTACTTTCTCGTATCATGTGCAAATTATCTGCCTTCTGCCCCCGATTTATCACACCAACAGCAACCTTATTAAGCATGTCCACAATCGCCATGTGTAGCACGTTCTGCAGTGCTGCCGATGCGGCTGAGGCTTTTATATATCTAAATGACTCAAAACCACCAGAGCCCCCCCCCAGCGTTACCATGAATTGAAACCAGAATATCAGCGCCTGCTTTGTTGGCTAGATTTGTGCGCTCTTTTAATTCCAGAAACACATCAGTGCTACGGGATAGTAACACCTGAACTCCATCATAATTTGTCTCGAGTCGCTTTTTAATCTCCAAAGCCACTGACAGTACGATGTCTTTCTCTTTTAAACCATTTGCGACTGCTCCTGAATCCTTACCACCATGTCCTGCGTCGATCCATACCTTCTTCATTGTTCATTTTCCTCCTTCGCTTTAGACGTTTGTTTAACCAGTTGATTACCGTACACAGCAACTGCACTACATAAAATCGCCTGTAGAACACTGTCTACGTTTAATCCAGTAGTCAGTACAACCAGGATAATTGCAGCTAAAGTAACTGCGTAAATGATTGTCCAATCGGGTATCTTTGGGGTTTGTTTAAGGATATAGCCAATCACCCAGCACACGGCGACAACCATCAGCAATTCTGGCTTAATAAAATTTGCAACTGCATTCCATTCCATATAAATTCATCCTCTCTATTCTTCGATTTTGTCCAAGCGTTTATGGGCTTGCTTGGTAGATTCTTCAACTCGTGTTACTCGCTCTGTTAATGCATCAAATCGTCTTACCTGGTCTTTTAACTCAAATCGAACATCATCAACACCATGTTTGATGTACTCAACGTCTGTACGCAATGCCGCACCACTACCAGCCTCTTGTGCCACATCCTTTTTAAATGCAGACGTTCTGGTTACCCACCCTAATACAACACCGCTTACTGCTGCAACTAATGCTGTGATCGTTGTAATCTCCACTACCTTCCCCCCCTTAATATAAATAGCCCCCGGGGATCCGAGGGCAAAATAAAAACGCCTATATGGCGTAGTTTTAAGACAAACAAGGCATAATAGATTGGAATATTTTGTAGTAAGATTACGTCCCGTATGATACCAAATAACCGTTTTGTGAATAGCCAGCGTTATTGGTCAATGTAAAGGTGGGGTTCCCATCAAGCAAAGTTATCGTACCTACTACCAATGGGTTTGCTTGACCCGTTACTCTTAGGGCTTTAAAGCTTTCGCCTGGTCTTCTACATACTACTGCGTGTGGTATACCAGAAACGAAATAATCATCCACGACAATCATCTCAACTTTGCTGAGGGCTGACTCCTTCACAGAAATAGCAGTTCCCGCCGGAATATTGAAGTATGTTGAACGGACAGACTTTATACTAGCAGCAGCCATAGTGCCTTGTATCCCAAACATAATCATGTCTTTAGGGATATTCTCTGGCTGTAGGTTAGGTTCTTCCACTGTGTACTTGGTGGTTTCGTCGTGGTAACCGTTGTAAACACCGTCAGCCTGTGAGAAAGCCACGCGACCAAATGAGGCATCGTATAACGTGACAGGCACGTAAAAATCTGTTTGCTTCTTCATAGTTCCGGTTCCAGCGAATATCTTAACACCCTCAATTACTTGTGGTGGTTTCGCATCGCCTACCCATGTTAATTCTACCATATCTTACGCCTCCTCTATAACTGCCGATATATACACGACATTTGCTGTGTTGGATTTAACTTCGATAGATATCGGACTTGCCGAAGTCGCGGCTAGGAATACCGTCGGTAAGTGGTAGCTCTTGGCCTCTAACAATTGGGACGGCAACATTACTGAGGTTTGCGCTTTCCCGTCATAAAAGGTTAGTGTCACTTCTACAATAGCCGGGGCAGTCAGTCTTAAGTAGCCTTTAGCCTCGTACATACCCGCACCGACCGGAGTATAGTTGCACATGCTCACGTTTGAAGTGGTAGCCACTAAATTGTTATAGGTATAGCCACGGGCCAAGGGGACATCCGCAATTTTTTTATCTGCTCCGCGAAGTGGAACAGTATTAGCCACGTTGGTTAGGGACGCATCTCGTCCGGCCAAAGTATCGGCATTACCCCATTTTATCGGTACGGTGACAACGTTCGCTATACCCGTTTCACTTGTGATATTGGTAATCGTCCAGCCGCCGGAGGCTACGGCACTGGCTCCAACGTGGGAGGCCAACACCTCGGACACCTCTATAGATGGGTACTGCATAACCGTGGTAGTTGTACCCAAAAGGATGCAGCACTTACTGCCATCAAAGGCAAACCGTACAGACGTAAATGGCAAAGTACCCACCGCAGAAGAAGCTAAAGCAGATGTCATGTCCCATTTTGTTCCAGTTGTGGCGTTATACCCCCCAAGGGTTAATTCCCACGCTCCACGGTTAGACGCATACTCATAACCTCTTATTTTGATGTTCATCATGGTATTATTCCAGCCAACCGGAAGGGTTATCTTGATTGTCCCCGTATTATTGGCGGCGCTCTTGTATGAAGCTAAGTTGTGGAGCTTTATAGATTCAGTACCATAGGTTCTTGATACAGGCCCAGTAAAGTTGCCCCCAGTTGTTGGAATAGGGACGAATCCCAGCGTTGATCCCATAACTGGCGAAACGTGGACGCCAACACCAATACCGCCCGCAACAACCACGGGCATAGCAATCTGCACTACATCCCCCAATGTTGCGAAAATGTTCGGCGCAGCATTCGAATACCCATTCGCTGAGGGTATTGTTTTTTCGATGTGTACCCATCCATCAGCAGGAGTCAAAGTAATATTAGCGGACATAGTAACGCCATTTTTCCGTAACCTCGCTTCTTTGGTTATGACGGCATTTTTGCCGGACTTAACCCTTATCCAGAAGGACACAGTAAATAGTTTATCGACCCCGCCAGCAGGAAAATTGTTGTTCACAGTCATTAAATATGTTCCTGCAATGCTCCCTGCATTACTTACCCCAGAACCCATTGTAAACGAGGCTATGTTAAATTCAGTGCCGTATCTTAACCCCCCTAGACCTAAAGCCGCTATGAGACTAACGACGTCATCTGTTAACGCCCCGTTTGTCCCTCCGTTAGTAGAATTATCGTGGTAGAACCTGCCACCACTAGCGACTGTAGTCCCGTTATAAGGAGAAAAGAAAGAGTTATTAGCGAATGAGGCGGTGAGTTGCAATGACCTCGGATCACCATCAGTACCCATAAATCTACCTGAGTCCCCAAGTAAATTTACAACTCCACCGTAAGGCAAATTATTTATGTTTAAAGTTCCGTTGCTTTCTAGTCCTGCGATTCCCCCAGGGACGTTTATTAGTGCGCTGCTCGGCGCGTATGTCCACGCTCCCCATCCTCCGTTGACCCTCCTTCTGCTGTATTCGCCTAATGATGAATTAGCATTTAGGGGATTCGCTTTTTGGAGTACGTAACGTTCGCCGTTATCCGTGTCGGAATGAACGCTTACTTGAATATGCCACCAGGTCGATCCAGGCGGTGCATTCAAAAGCCCGTTCCCATCATAAAACCCAGAAGTAACCACAGTGTCTAGGTCAGTTCCTGTAGCAAGCATTTTATTCCTGCCATCGTCTTTGGTTAACTTATATAATTGCGTCAAATCCACGGCAGATTTAACAAACGCCGTCGTAGCTAGTTGGTTATTATTTGTAAACGCCGTGGCCGTCGGAGCCGTTGGCGTCCCCGTAAGGGCTGGAGAGGCTAAAGAAGCCTTAAGAGCAAGAGCTGTGTTAGCTGCGTTAGTTGCTGCTGTCTGAGCACTGTTCGCTTTTGTCGTTGCGTCTGTTGCTGCAGTAGCGATTGCCGCAGCCTGCGCTGCATCTGCTTTAGCTTGAGCTCCTGCTGGAGTTTCTTTGGCATTCCATGCTGTGCGCTCCGCAGCTGTAAGATGTACTGTAGTGTTATCTACATGAGTCTTAGTCGCAGCCAGTGTAATGTCAGGTGTGTCGAATGGATTAGCTTTGCCTGTGATGGCTTTGAAGTACTTAATAATCCAAGAGAACCACTGAGTGATAGTGCCCGTCAAGCTATATGCTGTTGTAGTATTAGGATCAGCAGTACGGTTACCTATCGTAGTATCTGTAGCCGATCCCGCAGCACCAGCTCCAGGAATGAGCCCGGCCAACTTCGCCTTCTCCGCAGAAGAATAATCCTCTGTTGAAAGTTGTTTGCCCGCTACCTTATCCACTTTGCCCGAAAGCTGATTAGTGACCGTGGCTGCGAAGTTAGGATCATTATTCAGTGCATCTCCGATTTCCTTTAGTGTATCGAGAGCATCCGGCGCGGCCCCGACCACAGCTTGAATACGCTGGTCCGTCTCCGTTTTGCTGTAAGTGGATGACTTATCTGCTTTTGCCAGCAGAGCGGTATCAGCATAGGTTTTGGCAGATGATAGAGCAGCATCAGCTTTAGTCTGAGCACCTGTAAGTGTCTCCTTGGCTTTCCATTCCGCTCTTTCAGCAGCCGTTATGTGCTTGACTGTATCTTTTTTATGAGCATCAATATCCGTAGTGTTCAGATTCGCCTGTTCATGGGCAGTTTCAATCCCCTCTTCTATATAATTCAAACGCTGAGATGTAAGACGTGTACCTTCTTGGACCAGTTCGTACAAAGGCCGTCCGGTTTGCGGGTCAGTCTTTTGCTTACCAGAGGAATCTTTTATCGGCTTGGCCAAGTCGGGAATCTCGTCCTTCCATTGCTGCTTGTTATACGCCACCAGCACTCGCCTCCAATCTCAAAACAAATTCAAAGGCAATTAAAAACCCCTTATCGTTTTTAGTTACGAGAAGGGGTTGATCTGCCAGTATATTACCTTCAGCATCCAGCAAGGCTGCGCCTAGAAGTTGTTTGCCGAGGGCTTGCGTCTCCGTTATATAAATGTACTTTCGAACAGACATACCAGCCACAATTGTGTTGTAAATAGGATACGTCGTCTGAACGCCTCCTATATTCACTCGCGCGCTGACGATGTGGCCATTCAAATTCGAAACCAGCTTTTCCAGAAGCAGCTGCTTAATAACGTCTGCCATTACTACCCTCTCCCAAATGGCACTTCAAACCCGCAAATCGGGAAGTCTACTCCATGAGAGTACCCAGTACCTTTTATATTAATGACTTGCGTCGGAACTGCTGAACTAAATACTGCTCGACGAATATGAACCGGACGCACGTATTCAAAATCAGCCTGCAGACCCGCCATGTTAAACGGTTGGACTAAGGAAAATTCAAAATGGATCTCTTTAGCTAAAAAGTCCTCTGAAACACTTTTGAGCTTTCCATGCTGATTTCCCAGTTCCCGCAATAGAGGTAGCTTAAAAGGACGATCGCCCCAGCGCTTCCGGCGTATCGCCTCTCTACGTTCATCGTCGCTTCCCTCTTGAGTCTTCCGGAAGTACATCCATTCCCAGATCCACAATGCCCAGGTT